>JBAXDX010000161.1:0-1578 GCA_037140715.1 Ignavibacteria bacterium | reverse complement strand
ACTTTTTAATTGTATTCAGCAATTGCTTTTTTAATGTATTACGAAGTTTAGCCGGCGTCAGTATAGTCATTTCGGAACCGAATGAAAGCAACTCTTTGATGAAATCATAAGTAATGTATACAACGAGTTCGATGACTACCTCAACCGCATTTTCACTTACAAGTTTCTGGGAAATATGCAAGGGATAGGTTTTAACATATTGCCCCTCCTCATAATTGAATTTTAATCGAATAAGCTGTGGTTTTTCATTTTCTATACTAAGAATGCCAAAGGAGTGGGTAAACAATTCTTTGAGGTTGTAGGAATAGACTTCCCGGAATCTTGTTTTGCTGATATCGAGATCAGTCATCCTGTCGAGTCCAAAAGTTTTTAATCTGCTATCTTTTGTATCCACCGCCAGCAGATACCATCTTCCCTGCGATTCTTTCAGGCCCAATGGATGCACTATCCTATGGGTAACGGTTTCATCCCAATATTTATAATGCTGAAAATTTAATATCCGTTTGTTCTTTATGGCATAAAAGAGTCCTGAAAAATGCTCTAATCCTTTTGGTTTACGGCTTTCAAGAAAAACGATATCGGCAAAATCCTGCGAGGCATTGATGACATTGATAATCTGGTAAGTTTCCAACAAACGCTGACCATATTCCTGTGTTTCAGGTCTGCTTTTAATAAAGTAGCGTCTATCACCCCTTTTTTCGTTTTCGATTTCAATACCCAGTTGTGAAGAAATATCCTTAATATCCCGCTGAAGCGTACGGAGGGAAATAGTAAAATGCTTATCCTGAATATCCGATTCGTCTTCCAGGAATTGAGAAATTTGTTCAAAGCTAGCCGGTCCTCTTTCAAGGCGTTTGATGATGAGTGAGAACCGTGATATGAATGTTTCTTTCGGCAATTTTTAAGTTTTATACTGCGGTGGATAAGAAACCTATTTGAGTACGGTTATTTTTGTTAATCTGGTATCCATCAACTTTAAAATTATAAATATCTGCCAGCGTCATAGGTTCAGAAACAAAATAATCTTTTATCCCTGATTCTTGTAATAAAACCCTAGATTTTTCAATTGCAAGGGGTTTGAATTCATAAAGGGCCAGTAGTCTCCCCTTCCGCAATAAAGCTTTGTCGACATTTTGAAGATCGGTATTAAATGTGGCAATTACCTGAATACCGAGAGTCTCGCCCAGTAGTCCATCTGTGAGGTTTAACAACATAGAGATACTCGAATTCTTATGTGCATCCCGGGAAGCAAGTAATTCTTCAGCATCTTCAATCACAAAAACGGTGTTAGCACTTTTGATTAAAAATGAAGCCAAATTAGGAGCATCAAGGTTACCTGCCAGACCGGGTGGCATAAAGATTACTTTCTTGTTAATAGAACGAATCAGGTACCGGATATATGTTGATTTACCGGTACCTGGCATTCCATGAAATAAAATCAATCCACCTTTATCTTTTTGTTTTAAACTATGAATTATTTTTTCATGAATTAAACTAAGATCATCATTGTAGTTTTTGTTAAGGACCAATTTCGGTTTTTTGATTTTTAGCGGATAAGTTTGAAGGCCTGAATGACCC
>JBAXDX010000160.1:0-1675 GCA_037140715.1 Ignavibacteria bacterium | reverse complement strand
TTTTTACGCGTTATCATGCTCGGGAAAGACTTCCTTGATTAGAAAGGATTGAGACCGTGCATAAAAGCAGGCAAAGTAATCAGACCGTGGTATTATATTCCATTTTAGGAAAAGGATCAGGTTATTTTTAATGATAACGGAAATATTATCGCATTATTAAGGCTGAATTTCTGTTTTAGAGGCAGGCCAGCCCATGGTGGATTCCGGCTGCTGACTTCGTTTAATATTTCCCTTCCGGCAGTCAGAATAAACAGTTCCGGTTTTCAATAGTCAGTTAACCACAGAATGATAAGTAAGGGATAAGTGCCTGAATGGCTGTTTACACTCCGCGATTTATAAATGGAATTCTGATAAAAACAGTTTTACTCTTTTTATTGATTCTTATTCTCTTCCCAAAAGACAGCTTTGAGCAAAGAATATCAAGGGTATACAGGCATTCATATACATCCAAAAGCAACTACGGCTATAAAGCACCCAAATCATACAAAACACACACATCTTCGTTTTATAAGACAGGCGGAACAAAATATAAATATGGGAAAACATATAAATCCACCGGACTGCCTATGGTTGAACGAAGTGCCGCCGAAAGAAGGAAATTTCTAAAAAGTATGGGCTACAGGAAAGTACCCGGGGGTTATGATGTGGATCATATTGTGCCGCTTTCAAAAGGCGGGCAGGATATTCCATCGAATATGCAATTATTGTCAAAAGAAGTTCATAAACAAAAAACAAAGAGTGAAAGGAAGAAACATTAACGGACATGAATTGATTTATCAATAAAATAATGTAATGGTTCAGCAGGAAAAGGAATTATAGTAAAAAATATAATGGAGAGCCGCGTTATTACAAAGTCGCTGGTATGCAATCAGGCATAGTGCAATGAATGTACATATTTAATAAAAACAGCTTAATTATAGTAATAAAATTGTGTCCGGCTGTTTTTTAGTATTTGTAATGAGCAGGCTGCCGGTTCATTTTGGGGTTTATATAAGTCCCGATACTCCTGATAAACGGAAGAAAGATGTATAGTATGTGTTCTTGATATTGCGTCTGCTTATGTGTACATTTGTGGGTAAAACTAACATACCATAATATTTTAAATGAGAGGATAAAATGAGAATGGTAGCAAGGGGGCACCGAATCAGTTTCTATATTTCTGATGATTTGTCAAAAAAGGCATCTGATGTAGCAGGCTGGCTTAATCAGACTATGAGCGATTTTGCCAGGAATGCAATCCGTGAAGCTGCAGATGCTACAGAGAAGGCAGAACAGGAACGTGAACTGGCAGAAGGTTACAAAGCTAATTACAATTACTATTTAAATCAGAACAGAGAGTGGGAATATGCTGACAGAAGTTCCGACTCGCCTTTGGGATTTTAATGAAAACGGCATCAGGTAATGCCGGTTTGTCAGAGCCACTATTGCGCGGGGATGTTTACTGGGTCAGACTGGATCCGGTCGAGGGAGCTGAAAAAGTTAAAACCAGACCGGCTGTAATAATTCAGAATAACACAGGCAATCAGTATTAACATAGCAAGCTGATTTTATAGAAAAATATTTAATTATTTTATATTTTATTGTCGATTTTTTGGATAGATTGAAAAATATTTTATATTTATACCTAAAAAACTAAAATGAATTATTTGCAAAAAACGACCTTTATTGAGATGTC
>JBAXDX010000159.1:0-1774 GCA_037140715.1 Ignavibacteria bacterium | reverse complement strand
CAGCTTTCCAATCGTCTCTTCAGGACTTACCTTAAAGAAATCATAGAATGACCGGCTTGCTTTAACTACCCGTAATTCCTGGTCGAGAACGATTAAAGATTCCCGCACAGTATCAATGGTATTTTCGGCAAATTCGCCTGCTTCATCCGCTATCTTTTCTATTATCGCAAGTTCTTTACGTGTTTTTTCAAGTCCCGCTTCTGTCTCTTTACGTTCGGTTATGTCATGATAATTCATCAGCACGCCGTTAATTACCGGATCATTTATAAGGTTGATACCCCTGATATGTACCGGTTTGTAACTCCCGTCCTTACATTTTAATCTGCACTCCGCATTTGTTACCGAATTGTCTTTTTCAGAGAGAGCAAAGAACTTTTTTTGAAGATGCTCCAGATCGTCCGGATGAACCATTAACCAGTTGTCCGTGCCTGTAAGTTCCTGTGGCTGCCATCCGAAGCATTTCCCAATATTCGGGCTGATATATTTAAATATGCCGTCCGTAGTGGTTATGCAGACTACATCTGAAATATTATTAATCATAGAACTGTGTTTAGCCTCGCTCTCGCTTAAATCCCGGGTTAATTCCTCAGCAAGTTTATGAGCGCGGATATTCGTATTAATGAGCAGCAGATAAATGACAAATAATAAAATGCTGAAGCCTGTTCCGCCTGCCGCAACAAGCCATACATTGCTGTAGTCTGAATCCGGCGCAAGTGAATCATACTGCGAAAAACGTAAATACCATAAATTACCATTGAAGGAGATATGCGTTTTCAGTAAGAAGGATGAGGAAGATGTTATATTCTCATCCGTTACTTTTCTGCTGTCATAAAGCAGAACATCCCTGCTGAATGAGGAATCGTCAAATATTTCCATGCGGATATGTTTTATTTTAATGAATTCAGGCTCTTCTAAAACTCCTCTCATCAGAACATCCATCCGGTATACAATAAAAACCCACCCCTGAATGGCGCGCCGGTGTTCTTCTACAGTTTTATGGGGCATACTTCTCTTGTAAACAGGAACATACATAAGAGTGCCTGCCTGAATATCCTCATTTATTTCATGTATAAGCGTAACCTTTTCGGAAAGATATGCAGTATTAGAATCCCTGGCTGTTTCCATAGCTTTTCTGCGTACCGGTTCGGAAAATATATCGTAACCAAGAATGCGTAAATTGCGACTGGAAAAAGGCTCTACGTACATAACCGGCGTATATATTTCTCTTTTCCCTTCCGGTCTGACAGAGTATTGCGGGAATCCTTCGCGCCGGATTTTCTTTTCATGGGCGGCCAGCTGATCCGGCGCAATCATTACAGCGTATCCGGTGCCATAAATTCCCGGCAAGTTTTTCTCAATCATCTGACCTGTGGAAAAGCTTCGCCATTCGCTCCAGGTTACCTCATCGGAATTTTCAAAGAAAGCGGCCCAGCTACGGAGTAACTGTGCATGTGCACGTAGCCTTGCGGATATTTTATCCTGAAGCTCGCTACAGGCGAAATTAAACTTTTCCTTCGCATCTTTTTCAACATAATTTTTTATTATAAGACTGACAGCCAGCGTCAGAATCAGCCCGCCTGTCAGTAAAGCTAAAGCCGTCCATATCCGCTTCCTTTCCGGTTGCGGGACTGATTTGTTTTTAAGAAATATTCTTATAAAATTAAAGACAGAATCTGAGTGCATATTGCTGGAATCGCCGAATGACATATATATTATCCTCCTAGGAGCCTGTCCGACAATTCAATATTCCGCAAATATTGCCAAGACGGCCTGA
>JBAXDX010000158.1:0-1834 GCA_037140715.1 Ignavibacteria bacterium | reverse complement strand
TGCCCCTCTGATACAGACTCCGAGGTAAAGAAATACCTTTTTTGTGACATGTTTTGAATAAGTTTTTGATTAGATGAATAAGAGTGACCACAGAAAAACTGATATCAAAAGAAAACTTTTCAGTGATAGTATTTCACGCGGAAATGGCCGGACACGGAAAAGCTTCCAACAAGCTCAAGAGACAGTCAATCCTGCTGAGAACTTGAAGCACCGTGTCCATAGGTAATGGGGATGCTTAGGCAAAATTTTAGCTCGAATGTAACCATTCGCAATCTTCTATGCAAAAAATCTCTTATCCCACCAGAATTTCAGAAAAATCACCGATACTGATTTCATGTGGATTTCCCCTGATAACAGCATTGTTTCCGATGATCGACTTGTTCAGCATGATGTGGACAACTTTCGCATCTTTTCCAATAATGGACTCCTTGATGATGGCATCCTTAATGACACATTGCTCCCCTATTGTGGTATTGGGACCAATTATGGCGTTTTTAAGAACCGCATTATCGGCAATAAAGACCGGATTAATGATAATGCATCCGGGGTATTCCTTCGTATGGGTGTTGTTTCGGAGAAGAGTTTCATTGGTGGAGAGAAGAGTTTCCGGTTTACCGCAGTCATACCAGCCGCTAACCGGAAACGTGGTGAAGTGTTCTCCACCTTCAATCATGAGTTGCAGGGCATCGGTAAGCTGAAATTCACCTTTTGTTTTTATTTCGTTTTCAATCAGGTAGTCAATAGTGTCAAAAAGAAGCTTGGAATGGCGAATGAAGTAGAGTCCGACAATGGCAAGGTTGCTGATGGGAGTGTCAGGTTTTTCTACAAGTTTCTGAATTTTTTCGCCATCAGTGACGGCAACACCAAAGCGTCTTGGATCATCGACCTCTTTTACTCCCAATGTTGAAAAAGGGCTTTCCAGGACGGGTGCAAGATCAACATCAAAAATAGTGTCACCAAGAATAATAAAGAGTGGTTCGTTGTCAACGATATAGGGTTTGCATATCCAGATGGCGTGAGCTAGGCCAAAAAGTTCAGATTGTGTGACGAAAGTAAATTTAATATCGTAATGGTTAAGGAGCCACTCTTCAACCATGTCACCGAGATAACCAACAATGACAATGGCCTCATCAATTCCTGCTGCGATAAGCTTATCCATAATGTGGCCTATAATAGGTTTACCAGCCACATTTAGCAATACTTTGGGATGTGAAAAGGTATGCGGACGTAAACGGGTGCCTACACCAGCAACAGGAATAATGGCTTTCATGTTTTACTTAGGGGTTTAGTTGAAATGTCACGCACAATATGTGATTTTTCTAACTTTGCAGAACAGATTATTATTAAAATTAACTGTTCCAATTGTGCATACAGAGTTATTAAATATTGAAATCAGTTGTATTTTACGTCCATTAAATCAATTTTCATTACGTTTGAGTAAAAGAGCGCAGTGATGTCAGAAAGCAAGCACCGGGATGAATATAATAAAAGAGTTATATGGGCGGAAGGTTTAAGGGGATTTTAAGGCAATCCGGGGTTATTCCCGTACTCGATAACAGGCTGGTGCTTATCACTGCCCGAAAGTCGGAACGATGGATTATTCCCAAGGGATATGTTGAAAAAGGGTTGTCTCCTGCTGATTCTGCCGCAAAAGAGGCTTTTGAAGAGGCTGGGTTGATAGGGGCTGTTCATCCAGAAGAGGCTGGTAAGTATCGATATCGCAAGTTTGGCAATCTTTATGCTGTCCAGGTTTATCCGCTTTTCATTGAAACCATGCTTGACGAATGGGACGAGATGCATGTTCGCAGTCGAAAACTGGTGACCCCTGAAGAGG
>JBAXDX010000157.1:0-2296 GCA_037140715.1 Ignavibacteria bacterium | reverse complement strand
GTACTAAGTATAACAATTATCGAACGCTGTTTGTTGGCTTTTTTAGTAAAATAAATTGTGCTTATAATTTCCTGAAATTGGGATAAAAAATGGAATTCTGTTGCAATGTCTTTCCCTGAAATAGCTTGACCAAAAAAGTCAAGAACAAAAATGGAAAAGCAAACATCGAATCTAACCGACAATATGGAAGGATTCAGACAAATCGAAGTAGACTATACAAAGTACGAAACCAGTTTTCGTCGCTGGTTGGTTCAAGAAATTGAATCTAACAGGATGAGTTTGCAGGAAGCCCGATCACGATTTCAATTACCCTATTTTTTTGATCAGCTTTATAAGGATTGGCAAAGAAAATATTCTGAAGAAATCGTATTATCTTTGCCCCTTATGACAGCAGAAGAAAGAATCAACCTTAAGAAACTGGAAGCCAGGAATAAAGAACTTGAAAAACAGTTAGAACTGGCTCAAATGCGCTTAACGGCAGTCAATACAATGATTGACATTGCCGAAAAAGATTATAAGCTAGAAATTAGAAAAAAGTCTGGACCCAAACAGTAGACGTTCTGACACAGGTTTATCCGCACGCTTCAAAGCGTGTTATCTGTGAACTGTTTGGGAATAGCCGTCAAGCTTGGTATGAGCGTAAGAAGAGGCTATCAGAATGGCAAATGCAAGAAGTATTTATACTCAAGCAAGCTAAAGAGTTGCGGCAGGAACATAAACGTATGGGAGCCGAAAAGATGCTTTATCTTTTGTCCGATGTATTAATCGAACACGGGATAAAATATGGAAGAGATAAGTTTTATAATCTCTTGGGTGAGCACGGATTGCTGATAAAACGCAAAGGCAGAAGCAAAAGAACCACTAACTCCAATCATTTCTACCGGAAATATCCTAATCTGATACGTGATTTGGAGCTAAACTCTTCAGGGAGACTTTGGGTAAGCGATATAACGTATATCCGTACCGCATTGGGATTTGTGTATTTATCGCTGATAACGGATGCTTATTCCAAAAAGATTGTCGGCTGGTGTCTTTGGCCGGACTTGACCAGCGAAGGTGCTTTGAATGCACTAAAAATGGCAGTTCAGGGCGAAGGAGTAAAAAAGAAAGAACTAATTCATCACTCAGACCGTGGAATACAGTACTGTTGTAATGATTATGTAAACTACCTAAATGGCTGTGAAATAAATATCTCTATGACCGAGAACGGCGATCCGTATGAGAACGCAATTGCCGAACGCGTGAATGGGATATTGAAAGCAGAATACGGTTTGGAAGAAACCTTTAGTGACTATTTAATGGCAAATGAGGCTGTAAAAACCGCTGTTTATAAGTATAATAACAAACGACCACATGCCAGTTGTGATTATATGACTCCCGTTGAGGCACATACACACAAAGGGGAGTTAAAGAAAAGGTGGAAGAAAAAGGAACTCAAATCTGCAGACAATTTTATTGAAATGCAAAGGTAGCCTGACAATCCATTCCATTCAAGGACAAGCCCCAAGGGGTTTATCATTAAATCTCCATCCGCCAACTGGCGGATAGTATTTAACGATAAATCCTTGCTTGGAATTACTTGTCAGACATTTTAGGGCATATCAAAAAAAAGGTCTGAGAAAAAAGTAATTAAAAATAAAGATGCAATACGAATCAGGAA
This sequence comes from Ignavibacteria bacterium, assembly GCA_037140715.1. Classification (GTDB taxonomy): domain Bacteria; phylum Bacteroidota; class Ignavibacteria; order Ignavibacteriales; family SURF-24; genus JAUZPB01. Next base: position 636 of record JBAXDX010000157.1, on the reverse strand, counting down.
TCTAATTGAAAACTGTATTTTGAAAACAGAAATAAGAAAAATTAGTGTAAGGAAAATCAGGAATATAATCTATTATACAGGATAAATCCAGTAATTAGAATCAACTATGAATGTTTAAACAGGAATGATATTTTACACCCAACAACAAAATAGAAATTAGTTATAAATCTGTCAAGCTAATTTAGGACAAGACAACTTCCTGTTGGAATCCGTTGACTTCCTGTTGGAATCCGTTGACTTTCTGTTGGAATTCGTTGACTTTCTTTTGGAATTCGTTTTATTCGGGTTTGTATCGCTCTACATCCCCCTTTTTTTCGGGAGTAGGCAGACAGTAATCAGCTGTCTGCCACTCGGTTTATTCAGGTAAACGCTATATTCACCAGAACATTAATACTTAAACCATTTTTGTTGTACTCGTCGGTACAAATTCAGTAATGTTTAATACAGGGGTTTTGGTTACTTCATTTATAATACGAGGAGGAAATGGAATTACCGGCGGATCAATAGCCAATAATTTTGAGTTCTTTACTGTGTTTGCCTGGAAAATTGATGCTGAAGCTAATAAAGCTACAATTGCAAGAGAGGTTAAAAGCTTTTTCATAAGGATAAATTTTTTGAATTATTTATCCTACAAAT
>JBAXDX010000156.1:0-2321 GCA_037140715.1 Ignavibacteria bacterium | reverse complement strand
GCTGACGTAGCTCAGTTGGTAGAGCACATCCTTGGTAAGGATGAGGTCACCGGTTCAATCCCGGTCGTCAGCTCAAGTTGAATAAAAATACAGAGCACCCATGAGAGACATAATAACATTAGAATGTACAGAGTGTAAGAGAAGAAATTACACATCAACAAAAAATAAACGTTTACATCCTGGCAGGGTTGAATATAAGAAATATTGCCGTTGGGATGGAAAGCATACAACACATAAAGAAACAAAATAGTTGATTTACGTCAGTAGCTCAATTGGCTAGAGTAGCGGTCTCCAAAACCGCAGGTTGGGGGTTCGAGTCCCTCCTGACGTGCACAGATTAACTATACAAAAAGATATCCCGTATGAAAGAAAAAATAATTGATTTTGTAAATGATGTAGTCAGGGAAATGAAAAAAGTTACCTGGCCATCGAAAGCCGAATTGAAGGAATCTACGACTATTGTTGTAGTTGTTTGTTTGATAATCGCTGCATTTACGTTTTTGGTAGACTATGTAATTACTCAAATATTTAAAGGGATTTTTTAGGGATATTGAATGGAATGTAAATGGTATGTGGTGCGCACTTTTTCAGGGCATGAAAATAAAGTGAAAACAATGCTGGAGACCGGGCTGAAAGAGAGCGATTCCCTGACTGCAAAGATTCAGGAGATTCTTGTCCCTATAGAAAAAGTATTTGAAGTCAAGGATGGGAAAAAGAAAAGCAAGAACAGAAATTTCTTCCCCGGATATATTCTGTTGCAGGCCGATCTGGACAATCAGGTAAAGGACTTCGTTCTGAATACTCCCTCGGTAATGGGTTTCTTAGGTACGGGAAAGAATCCGAATCCATTACAGGCAGAAGAGGTAAAAAGGATAATCGGTAGAATTTCACAGGAGCAGGAAAGCGAACACATGGAAACGCTTTTCCACGCTGGTGATTTTGTAAAGATAATTGACGGGCCTTTCAATAACTTTTCCGGTTATATTCAGGAAGTCAATGAAGAAAAGATGAAAATTAAAGTGATGGTGTCAATCTTTGGAAGAAAGACTCCGGTAGAAATAGATTTTGTTCAGGCGGAATTAGAAAAGTAAGTTAGAATTTAATTTTAGGTTTTTATTATGGCAAAAAAGATAACGGGTTATATTAAACTACAAATTCCTGCCGGAAAGGCAAACCCTTCACCTCCGGTTGGCCCGGCTTTAGGTCAGAAAGGGGTAAACATAATGGAATTTTGTAAACAGTTTAACGCAAGGACAACTGATAAAGTTGGTTTTATTATTCCTATAGTTATTACTGTTTTTTCAGATAAATCATTCACCTTTATTACTAAAACTCCTCCGGCGGCTGAGTTATTAAAGAAGGCGGCTAAGAATGAAAAAGGTTCAGCTGAGCCGAATAAGACGAAAGTTGCTAAGGTAACAAAGTCGCAGATTAAGGAAATTGCTGAAACAAAGATGCCTGACTTGAATGCCAATGATATTGAGCATGCAATGAGTATGGTGGCTGGCACTGCCCGCAGCATGGGGTTTACTGTAGAAGAGTAGATTGTTAATTACGGCATATGAAAATAGGATTGGTATTATAATGAAAGTTTCAAAAAGAATAAAAGCAATCAGAGAGAAAGTTGATCTCGCTAAAGAGTATTCTCTTGATGAAGCTGTTAAAACACTAAAGCAGTTCTCTAATACTAAGTTTACTGAATCTTTGGATTGTTCTATACGTTTGGGGGTTGATCCTCGCCACGCTGATCAAATGGTCAGAGGTACGGTTAGTCTTCCAAATGGGACTGGTAAAGAGGTAAAGGTATTAGTAGTTGCAAAGGGTGCAAAGGCACAGGATGCTCTTGATGCCGGCGCAAATTATGCTGGTTTTGATGAATACCTTGAGAAGATTAAAGGTGGCTGGGCTGATATCGATGTTATTATCGCAACGCCTGATGTTATGGCAGATTTAGGTAAGCTTGGAAGGATATTAGGTCCTAAGGGTTTAATGCCAAATCCAAAGAGCGGTACGGTTACAATGGATGTGGCGACTGCAGTAAAAGAAGTAAAAGCCGGTAAGATCGAATTCAGAGTTGATAAAACCGGTATTGTCCATACTTCACTTGGGAAGGTATCTTTTGCGGAAGATAAACTGGTTGAAAATGCAATGGCATTTTTATCAACAATTATCAAACTGAAGCCGTCTTCTGCAAAAGGAACTTATGTCAGGAGTCTTTATTTATCGACTACAATGGGCCCTGGTTTAAAGATCTCACGCGATGAAGTGGTCGCAATAAAATAAGAATTACGTACTCATAATAGATAAATGCTTCAAAATAT
>JBAXDX010000155.1:0-2342 GCA_037140715.1 Ignavibacteria bacterium | reverse complement strand
TTGTTATACTCCTTGTAATATCTCAAAGTCAGAATGCTGACTGTTAATTTAGCTGATATTCCAAACTTTACTGCTGCCGGGTAACTACGGATTTTCTAATTATTCTGTGGTGTAATATTTATTTTATTCTGTTGCTGTAATATGAATATTAAAATAAAATTTGGTGTTCTGATTCTGGTTATAATATGGTACACAGGACTAATCGCTGAATTCCTGCTGCCTGAACAGTCTCCCGTCAGACTGCTTGCTCTCCTGCTTAAAATAACTTATGGCAATGTCTGCCATCAGAATCCGATGAAGACAATTACCATTGGTGCGAACCGGTTATTGGTCTGCTCAAGATGCTTTGGCATTTATTCCGGAGCGTTACTATCCTCAGCAGTAGCCTTGTGTATCAAAAGGTCTGTTAGAATTAAGACTGCAATGCTTTTCATTTGTGCCCTGCCAATGATAACTGATATAGCACTCTACACAACCGGTATTTATTATTATTCTAAAATAATAGCTTTCTTAACCGGACTACTTTTAGGTTCAGTTGGTTTTTTTTATATTTTGGATGCTTTTGTAAAATTTGTTTTTGACTATAAAATGAGAAAGGTGAAGATTTGAAAAAATATCTGCCGGCAGTTGTCTGTGGATTCGGAGCCGGAGTGCTTAATATAGTTCCGCTTGTAAAGAGTTTTAGCTGTTGTATGATTCTGCCTGTCGCTGTTATTGCCGCGTTAATATTAGACAGGAAAGCAAATAAAGATAAGGATATTATAAAACCTGTAAAAGCAGTCGGTATAGGTCTGCTGACAGGTATTTTTGCCTCGTTCTTTGGTACTTTTCTTGAAACATTAATTGTTTTTATAACACGCAGTAGTGATATAGCAGCGGGACTGCCGGCAGCTAAGGAAATGATGCAAAAGGTTACTTCAGGTGCCGTCTCTCAGGAGATGCTTAAACTTATAAATGTGATGCTTGATGATATTGCCGTTTCCGGCTTTTCTATCTTTTATACTTTCTCAATCCTGATGAGTAGCCTGGTAGTTAATACCATAATGGGAATAGTTGGCGGACTTTTAGGAATGCAGATACTAAATAGCAAAATAAATAATGGGGATGCATAGTTCTTTTTTAATTAATGAGTAGCTAATTTAATGATAACAGCTTTTATATTTTTCGTACACTTAATTTTCATTACGGTTATTTTTACTTATAAATGGCAGCGTGAATCACTTTCTTCCGCCTTTACAAATCTGGCTTTAATTATACTTTTATTTTCAGTTGGCTGGTCTGTTACGGGCATAATTGCTAAAATACTTTTGGAGCAGAAAGGATTTGGTTTATACTTCGACCGTGATACTTTTTCGCTGGTTGTACTGACAATTGCCGAATATATTTTCTACTATATGTATTATGATGAAAAGCTCATTGAAGTGGCAGGTGAAGAAGCTGCTACTGAAGCCGGAACGGAAAAATAATAACCGCGGTTTGTTCCTGTCTTTTTTGTTTTTGAGACAGCGGTTCAAAACGCCACTGTCTTAAAGAGTTTATAGCTGCGGTCTCTAATTTTATATCAGCTTTTATCAGAGGAATAATTGTACCTACTGTACCGTCCGGCAAAATTGTAAACTTCAGTTTAACATCGATTACCTTAGAAACTCCATCAGGATAAGCCGGAATAGCATAGCTGTATATTTTGCGGTTTCCCCTTCCGCCCCAGTCGATATCATAACCATCGCCGGTTCCGTTTCCTTCGCCGTAACCATCGCCACTTCCATTACCGTGTCCGTCACCGATACCGCTTCCTGATGGATTGCTACCATATCCGGCAAGTGCTTTATTTCCGGTATTCGATGCATTGTCTGCTTTATTAGTACCGGTCTGAACAGTACTCTGAGTTTCTTTTTTTGCTTTAGTTACAATTTTTTCTTCATCTTTTGTCGTAACTTTAATCTGTTCAATTTTTGCCTTATCATCTTTTTTTACAAGGGATTGTTGTCCGGCTATTTGTTCCTGAATATTTTTTTCAGGTGTGGCTGCTGTCTTTTGAATATGAGATATATCATTGCCACCGCCGCCCGAGCCGCCCGGATTACCAAAGCCTATTTCAACAAAATCTGTTGCGGGCACGTTTATATTAAGCTTCCAGAAAAAGAATATGACAAATAATAATGCATGGAAACCAATTGAAGCAATATATGAAGTATTTTTAATGCCTGAATATGTCATTGTTTATTATGTTTATATTGTTAAAAATTAGATTTTATAACTCTTCAGTTACCGTATTTTATGAAGTAATTTTTAAGATTAGGCAAGTGTGGAAAAGACGACAATTCTTAAGAGATAACAGGGAA
>JBAXDX010000154.1:0-2367 GCA_037140715.1 Ignavibacteria bacterium | reverse complement strand
TTCTTAATCTTACATCATATTACGCAAAATTGTCAGAACTGTGATTCTTTTGATTCTGATGATTTTTATGATAACGCAGGTCATTGGACAGGTAAAGGCAGAGATAAAGGCAAAGAGAACCCCGCGGGATATATCGTGTTTTACTGTAACTACTCAGCATAAATAAAAAAATGTCATAAAATAATAAGACATGTCTTGCATATTAAAGTAAAGCTTGATATATAGAACCCCATGATAAATCTAACAGAAAGACGTAAACATGCATCGGATATATACGATCAGGGTCGTGAGTCCGTAATCAATTATATCATTGAGCTGGAATTAAAAATAGAAATGCTTGATGAGCGGTTGAAGAAATTAGAGTCTGGGTTACATATGGACAGCCATAACAGCAGTCTTCCGCCATCAGGTGATGTTATGAATCATCATTTTCCGAAAAACATAAAAGAAAAAAGCAGGCGTCCGACCGGAGGACAAAAAGGGCATTCAGGTTCAACACTGAAAAGATCATCTGCACCGGATACTATCATTGTACATCAGGTACACAAATGTACAGAATGTGGAAGTTCGTTGAAAAAAGTTGAACCGACAGGATGCGATATCCGTCAGGTAATTGATATCCCCCCGATACAACTGACAGTTACCGAACATCAGACAGAAAAGAAAGTATGTCCGAACTGCGGAATAACTACACAGGCATTATTTCCTGAAGGAATTACCAGACCTGTGCAATATGGAATAAATATAAAGTCCATCGGTCTGTATCTGATGAATTATCAGTTGCTGACCTCGAGACGTACAAAAGAAGCCTTTGAAGATTTATTCAGGGTCAGCATAAGTGAAGGATCACTATTTAACTGGGTCGATGAATTCACAAAGGGACTGGAACCAGCAACAGAATCAATAAAAGCGCATATAATAGAACAGCCTGTAGTACATTTTGATGAGACAGGGATAAAATGTAATAACCATTTAAAGTGGCTTCATGTAGCCGGTACAACAGATGCAACGTACCTGGTGGCACATCCAAAGCGTGGCATTATCGCTATGGATGATATAGGTATACTGCCTTTGTTCAAAGGAACTGCAATTCATGATATGTGGGCATCATATTTCAGGTATGATATCAATCATGGCATATGCAATGCACATATCATCTGGGAATTAACATTTGCATGTGAAGAATACGGACAAAAATGGGCAGAACAACTAAAAGAACTGTTACTGAAAATGAATATAGTCGTAAAAAGGAGTCAGGAGCGGGGGAAAACCGCATTAAATAACCGGACACTACGGCGATATGAACAGTTATTTGACAAAATTGTCAGTAAAGGCCTTCGAAATAATCCCCGGGTTACAGGACCGCCAAATGTACGCGGGCGGGTAAAACAATCGAAGGTGAGGAATCTTCTGGACCGGTTACGGGATTATCGGAAGTCAGTTCTTGCATTTCTTCACGATTTCAGAGTCCCGTTTACAAATAATCTGGCAGAACGTGATTTACGAATGACAAAAGTGAAACAGAAAATTTCTGGTTGTTTTCGAAGTGATTCCGGCGGAGACAGATATGCAGTAATACGTAGCTATCTTTCTACAACCAGAAAGAATGGTATTATCGCTTTTGATGCTATTTCAAATGCCCTGAATGGATTTCCATTCAAATTTAATCCAAATTATGCTGAGTAGTTACGAAAAACAATAAAATAATACTTGCTAATTAAAATTACACGTTATATCTTATGCCAAGACATAAAAAAAAGACTTAAACATGTATAATAGTTTAATGAGTTTGCAATGACTGAGATAATAAAAGAATTAAGAAAAGTTAATGAGCAGTTGCTTAGTGAGAATAATTAAAGAAACAAAACAAGTTACTGTCAGAGAGAATAAAGGAACCTGAGTCCCGTTTAAATTCCAATTCTCACAATAGCAGTAAACCACCCTCCACAGATGGCTATAAGAAAAAACCGGCATTGTGCCCAGGTCTCAAAATGGGATAAAGGGTGGTCAGACAAGGCTATAACGGTAACATTTTAAAGCAAATTATGAATCCAAATACAGTTATACCTAAAAAACTAAAATAAAAAAAATGAAAAGTGACTGAGATTGTATATATTTAAGTAGCTTAAAACAAAAATATACTCACAAAAACAATCACCTTTCAGATGAAAAATAAGAAAATAAAAGCAGTATTCAAACCAGTAAAAATAAAAAAGACATTCAATGTAATAGCAAAATAGAAATGTCACCATTCAGCAAAGTAGAAATGTCATAAAACTGAAGAAAACCATTAGATTAAGGATTCAAAAAAAGGGGATGCGGAAAAAACGGGCGCATAGAAAACGGCGGGAACGGAGAACAGGATTT
>JBAXDX010000153.1:0-2551 GCA_037140715.1 Ignavibacteria bacterium | reverse complement strand
CCGGTGAATCCGGTCCGGATTACAGCAGGGTATGGTATGCTGCAACAGGCGGAACAGGCATCAGTATTCTATCTTTTGTCCTCTGTCTGCTGCTTATTAATACTAATATCCGTGCTCATAAACCTGCAGAGGAATTAACCGGGGACTTAAGTAAAAGTGAAGATAAACACAGTTCCATGATTGCCAATATTTCAGATGTAGTCTGCATACTTGATGCAAATGGCATAGTTACATATAATAGTCACAACGTTGAGAAATGCTTCGGATGGCAATGGCAGGATATTATAGGCACAGACGGCTGGTTAATGATTCATCCGGACGATCTGGATCGTCTTCAAAAAGAATTCTCTTCTCTTCTTGAAGAGGATAACAGGGTAAAAATTGTGGAGTGCAGATTAAAATGTAAAGACGGAAATTATAAGCCGGTACGTCTTACGGGTGTCAGCCTTATAAATGACCCGGTAATTAATGGGGTGTTATTAAATTATCATGATATTACCGAACGCAGGCAGGCGGAAGAAGCTCTGCGTCTGCGCGAGTCTTATCTGTCAGCCATTATCGAAAATCAGTCCGGTCTGTTCTGGCTGAAAGATCCGGAGGGCAGAGTTCTCATGGTAAACAGGAAATTTTCAGATTTACTCGGCTTTGATAACCCTGAAAAGCTTGTTGGTAAAACTGATTTCGACTTATGGACGCGGGAACTGGCGGATAAATATATCGCGGAGGATCGCAGGGTTACAGAAACAAAAAAAATAATCATAGTTGAAGACCATATTTTAGATAACGGCAGGGTCAGATGGAGCGAGACTTTTAAAGCTCCTGTTATTGATAATCATGGGGAAGTAATTGGTACAACAGGATATTCTGTTGATATTACCGGACGAAAGCAGGCGGAAGAGGCATTGAAAAAGAGTATTCAGAGGCTTGAGCTTGCCATGAATACGGCTGATATGGCATGGTGGGAAATTGAACTGCCGTCCGGCAGAATTACTTTTGGAGAACGGAAAGCCGGAATGCTTGGTTTCCCTCCTGAAAAGTTTAAACATTATAAAGACTTTTTAGCTTTGGTTCATCCCGATGATTATAAATGCATAATGGGTGCAATACGGGGACATATCTATGGAGCATTTGATAAGTACGAAACTGAATACCGGATATCAACTAAATCAGATGGATATAAATGGTTTTATAATACTGGAACGATTGTAAAATCCGGAACAAATGAAAAACCGGCAAAAATTACCGGACTTGTTCTTGATATTACAGAACGGAAGACAGTGCAGCTTGAGCTTCTGAGACTTAATGAAGAACTGCGAATATCGAAAATGTATGCTGAAGATAATCTGATTCAGGAACACCTGCTCGTGGAAGAACTTATAGTAACCAAAGAAAAACTTGAGAAAATAAATTCAGAGAAGGACAGGTTTTTCTCTATTGTTGCACATGATTTGAGAGGACCGTTCCAGAATCTCACGGGATTAACAGAATTAATAGCTGAGGATATTACCGGCATCCCTCAGGATAAGTTATCCGGGATGGGGAAGATGATGCACGCTACTTCCGAAAATCTCTTTAAGTTATTGGATAATTTACTGGAGTGGGCACGTATGCAGCAGGGCGCGATTAGTTTTGAACCGGTGAAAACAGATTTATTCAGACTGGTTTCTCAGAATATTGATTTAATAGGTACACGCGGGAAGCAGAAAGGGATTGAAATAATTAATGAAGCAGGCCAAAACCGGACTGTTAAGGCAGATGCAGATATGCTTAATACTGTTCTGCGTAATCTGTTGTCAAATGCAGTAAAGTTTACCAGGCAGGGGGGTAAAGTAATAGTTATGGCAACAGAAGCAGAAAATAACATGATAGAAGTATCAGTAACCGACAACGGTATCGGGATGCCGGAAGCTTTATCCGAAAAGTTATTTAATGTGGCAGAGAAAGTAGGACGTACAGGTACAGACGGAGAACAAGGCACAGGTCTGGGGTTGCTACTCTGCAAAGAATTTGTTGAAAAACATGGTGGCAGAATCCGGGTGGAAAGCGAAAAGGAAAAGGGAAGTACTTTTTATTTTACTATTCCGGCAGCGTAGCAAATTTCCCCAGCAACGGGGTATGATGAATTTCCATCTTAATCATAATCAGTTATGTTACGCAAAATTGTCAGAACTGTGATTCTTGTGATTAAATGATTAACCATGATCCATTTTCATGCTGACTGTGTTGTCATACAAGTCTGAATCACGGATTAACGGATTTCACAGATTAAGACGAAGCATCTGGTGATATGCGTTATCATATAAAGCATAAAAATCACACAGATCATAGTCCGTGATGAATTTTGCGTAACATGAGTTAATAAAATTTACAATACCGGGCCAATAGCTTTTTAGCGTACACAAATTTCCTGAACCGGTTACCCCCCCCTCTATGTTACAATTTTCCTGCAAAATAACCCAGTCTTTGTTACATTGCTAACAAAAACGAGAATATTTTCTGTTATAGCAAAGTAGAAATGTCACAGATTCGCCAAAATAGAAATGTCACTTTA
>JBAXDX010000152.1:0-2688 GCA_037140715.1 Ignavibacteria bacterium | reverse complement strand
ACTTTGTGGCGGGTAAATTAAAGTATGATTACCCACTATAAACAACATAGAGCCTTTAAGATTAATTGGAATTCCGCCAACGGTAATAATATCAGAGAGCAATATTTCCCCCCGTATAGTTTTCTTCCCGTTTACAAAAGTACCGTTGGAACTGCTTAAATCCTCAATGTGCCATTCTCCCTCTGTTTTTTCGAGCCTGGCGTGTTTTCTTGAAACTTTTATATTATCAATTACAATATCGTTTTCAGGAGTTCTGCCAATATAGAGCAATACCTTACCTGAAAGATGCTCCGGGGCAGCAGGTTTTTCAGGACTATCTTCAGTCTGCCCGGACTCCGTGCCCGATGGAATGTATTTAGTTATCTCATTCCAGTTGAATTTGTAATTATTGCTGAAGCCTATAACATCATTTGAGTTAACTTTAGAAAGTAATATCTTTTTTCCGTTGACGAATGTCCCGTTTGTCGAATTTAAATCCTCAAGCGTAATGGTTCCGTTTTCAATCTTAAATTGTGCATGGTAAGAGGATACATTCCTGTTTGGAATAATAATATCATTGCCATCTGATCTTCCCGCTTTTATTATTCTTGTCTGCGGGTTATAAATGTTCATTTTGTTCCCGCAGGCTGTGCAGTATGCTGCGTCATTTTCCTGATTTGAATTACAATTAGCGCAGTTCATAATTGGTTTAACGCTCCTGTTGAAGTATAAGGCAGACTAATCTCCCTCCCGGCTATCTCAAGTAACAAATCACCTTTTGTTTCATATTTAAGTTTACCTCCGAGTAACGCGCCTAAAACTGAAACCACCGAACGGTAGTTATCTACTTTAAATAAAAACTGCCCGCTGACTTTACTGCTTCCGGAACCAACTTCAATTTCGTCTGACAGACTGCCCTCTCCGGCATAACTCCCGTTAATATATATTTTAGAGGGATAGTTTTTTAGTTTAAATTTAAGCGCGTATGGATTTTTAAGACTAAATTCAATCTTAACTAATGATTCACTTATGCCCAGACTTTGCAGAGAGGCATTTTCTATTGTAATAATTTTTTCTTTTTGTGAGTCATTCTGAACCGACTTATATAATTCATTTTTTAGCGGAAGCGCAAAAGGCATATCGATTTCAACCGGTATTGAAATTAGAAGCACGCTGACATTTAATATTCCCTTTAAATTCAGTTTTAGAGTATCTTCGTTTTTCGCAAGCATACCGGCAACTTTAGAAGTCTTAAGGTCAGCATATATTCCTATATCCTGAACAGATTTACCCGGGATGCTTAGTTTATTTCCGTTATAAGCTAATCCAAGAGTGTCGGTATTATTTACGACAAAAAGACTTAAATCATTAAAACCAAGAGATATAATATTATTGTTCTCCGCTATGACTGTAAGTTTCAGTTTTAAGGAATCATCAGAAATTTGCATTATCTGAACATCTTTTATACCCTTAATCTCCGGAGCGAAGGTTTTTGAAGAACAAACAAACTGGTTTATGGCAATAAATACCATAAGGACAGCGGATAGCAGTAATAATATTTTCGTCATCATTTTAAAATATTTTTTAGTTGATATAAATTATTTATTCACTTTACGCAAAGTTGTCCTGAATTGTAATTATTATGATTAAATGACCCGTTAATGCTGATTGTGTTATCAGATAATTTCATTACAGCCTCTAATCTTATATTTATATGTCTTTTATTTTCTTTTTTCTTTCCTCAGCTGTCGGATGCGAGGAGATAAAGTCGTTTAGAACTGTGCGGTCTTCCTCTCCATATTTCTTTTCAAGCACTCCCAGTTTATCCATAAATGATATTGCTCCGTCTTTCTTATATCCCGCCTTTAGCATCAGTCTTACTCCCAATTCATCCGCTTCAGATTCTTCATACTTTGTAAAAGGAATTTTGTAAACAGAATAAGCCGTCTGAACGACTGCCCCGAACACCGGGTTAATTTGCGAAACTCTCGCGGCATACTGAACCTTTTTTACGCAGTGCTTTAACTCGTTGTGGGCAATCTCATGAGCAATTATAAACGCCAGCTCGTTTTCATTACTGACAAAATCAAGTACTGCACTATTGATAAATATTCTGCCTCCCAATATTGCATAAGCGTTCACATCTTTATCTTTTATTATCCTGTATTCATATTTTAGTTTACGCTTTGAATACTTTAGGATGCCGGAAAATATTTTTTTTACATCATAGTTCTTTTCATTCACGGTCTTTTGTCCCTTCAGTATTTTTTTCTGAAGTTCTGCGCCAATGTCGTTTTCTTCCTGTTCGCTTAATGCCGTAAGTTCGAGAAGCTTTTGATTAAATGAATCAGCCGTCTTCATCAGATCATCCAGCAAATTCTGCTGTGCTCTCAAAGGCGCTGACATAATCATCAACAGTGGCAGACTGATTAACGTGACTTTAGCAGATTGAATAATCCGATTGCATTTCCTGAATTGAATGTGCATTTCCATCCTTCCTTATTTTTCTTAAAAATTAATTCACCCGGGATTTCTTTCCCTTCAAATACGAGATATGGTTTGTTCAAATCGAATTTAAACTTAACCGCGTATGCCGACTTTTCCTTGTCTGTATATCCTTCTTCAGCAACGGTAAAGTTTATGGCTTCATAATCATGGGTCTATGTTGTTTATAGTGGGTAAAAAGAGAAAAGCAGAGTAAATTTGGAT
>JBAXDX010000151.1:0-2706 GCA_037140715.1 Ignavibacteria bacterium | reverse complement strand
TTTCTGAAGAGTACAATTACCGAAAATTACAATTCTGCCTGGAAAAGTAAAACGCCTTCAGATTATTGTATTCAGGCAGGTTCAGCCCTTTTGCTCTCTGTTAATAATGGAATTGAAAAATTAAAACAGATTGAAGCTGAAGGAATCGGCGAGAGGAAAAATGAAGGGTTTGGCAGCGTTAAGTTTGCAATGCAGGCAATATCTGAATATACCAGATTAAAATCTGAAGCGGTCGCATTAAAAAAGCCGGGTACTGTTGTACCGGAAATTACAAAAGACCTGATTTCTAAAGTAATTGAAAAGAATTTACTTAATGCTGCTTCTTTAGAAGGATTAAACGATAATAAACAATTTGTATCCGAAAAAAGGAATACCATTAATGGCAAATTAAAAGTAAGTTCTTCTCTTATCGGACGTTTAGAATCATTTCAGAAAGACAGCAGTAATAAAGACGCTTTTTTAAATATACTGCAACAATTAAGAAAGCCGGTGCTGGACAAGCTTGATTCTGTAGTAATGAATAATATGACTTTCAGGGATTTCATTGCAAACAAATCAATTGATGCACCCACACTACTTAAGAGCAGTTATACAAGTCACAGGGAAGTAAACTGTTTATGTGGTCTTATAAAATATAATTACGATAATCCGGATTTAAATATTAAGATATATAAGAACTACTGGAACGCATTCTTTTCATCATTAAGAAAATCAATTAAAGCCGGAGAAAAAAAATAATGACTAACGGGAAATTTGAACTTGGCGGTATTATAGAATTATCTTCCTCCGCTCTTATTGGAAGCGGTCAGGCAGAGAATACAGACATGGATATTCTGGCTGATGCAAATGGATGCCCGTTTATTCCTGCCACTTCTTTTATAGGAATATTAAGACATTTTCTTGCGGAACATTTTGAAAATGAGGAATTATTAAGAGTCTGGGGCATTTCTGACAATACTAATTTATTGGAAAGCAATATAAAATGTTCTGATCTTAGCTTAATGAAAGATTCACGTTTTTCTGTTAAGCAACGCGATGGAATAAAAATAGACACAAAAACCGGACTGACTGTGGATAAATCGAAATATGATTATGAAACTATTGAGCGGGGCGCAAAATTCAGCCTGCGGATTGAAGCCGGTTATAGTAAAACTAATAAAAAGAATATTCTTGATATTTTAGCTACAGTTGCTTTTGTCCTTTCAAATGGAAAAATCTCTGTCGGAGCTAAAACAAACAGCGGGCTTGGTAAAATTATGCTAAAGGATTATTCAGTTTATGACTATGATTTCAGCAATCCTGAAATGGTATTGAACTGGTTAAGGAGGGATGACGGGAAAAAGGTTGAATTGCCTGTTGTCAGCTTAAAAAATGATCAGAGTTTTGAAATGGTAATTGATATTAAACTGAAAAATTCGCTTATTGTTAAATCTTATCCGTCTGATCCACAATCCTCCGATGCTGTGAATATTAAATCTGGCGACAGCTATCTTTTACCAGGCACAAGTATTAAGGGCGCGTTGCGAAGCCGCGCCGAAAAAATACTTAATACTCTTTTTGATGGACAAAATGACGTTACAGACCAGATAATGGATGCTCTCTTCGGAAATGTAAAACCTGAAGTAAGAAAATTTAAGGCTGTTAAAGGCAGGTTTAAAGTAGAGGAAGAAATTCTGCCCGACTTTGTGGCTGAATTACAAAACCGGATAAGAATTGACCGTTTTACAGGTGGAACTATTGCCTCGGCTCTGTTTGATTCTACGCCATTGTTTAATAATGAGCCTGATATTAATAATAAAATATTAAAAATTAACATCAAAGTCGAAAAGTGTAAAGACTATGAAGCCGGGTTATGTTTATTATTAATGAAGGATTTATGGACTGGCGATTTAGCTCTGGGAGGTGAAAAGAATATCGGCAGAGGAGTTTTCCAGGGCAATGCAGCTTCTGTACATTTTCACGGAATTAATGTTTCTATTAACAGCGGGCTTAATCCGGAGTCATTGCCAGAAAGAGAATGGCTGCAGAGTTTGGTTGGCTCTTTATCCGGTTTTAAGGGAGTAAATATATGAAAACGAGTAATAATCTTAAATTAGATACAATAGTATCTTCGGTAAAACATATAAAATTTGAAGATAACAGGTTTACCATAAGTTTAGATACAATAAAAGATACTATAACCAGCCAAATGGCAGATAACGGTATTATCATAGTATATCTGAATAATAAAATTCTTACCGGAAGGTATCAGGATAAGTCATATAATTTTTTCAATAATGAACTATTTGAACCGAAACATATCGAGAAAATGCGCATTTTTAATCAGGAGGAAGAAATTCTAATTTGGCATTCAGGAGATTTTCTTCTCGGAAGGTATAGAAATGATAAGACCGGCGAAACTGTGAAGGTGGTTGATGCCGGACAGGTTCTGTGGGGCACTTCATTTTACAGCCCTGTTAATGGTTTTTGCAAACTTACTGAAGAAAGAGGGACTGAAATTATTATACCGTGGGAAGGTCCGCTACCGGACAAAGGAGGAAGAGTATTTATAAAAACAAGGAATTATATTTCGTTTAATACTATTAACCAGGCTACTTATAATGATTGCAGATTCCTTGCATTTACAATGGATGGAATAAATAAGGAGGATTATCAGGCTCTATGTTGTTTATAGTGGGTAATCATACTTTAATTTACCCGCCACAA
>JBAXDX010000150.1:0-2842 GCA_037140715.1 Ignavibacteria bacterium | reverse complement strand
AGAATTTGGGTGGAAAGCGAGATAGGAAAAGGAACTGCTTTTTATTTTACGATTCCGGCAACGGGGTAGAAGAGGCAGAGGCAAAGATAAAGGCAAAGTAAAACACAATAGATTCCGGGGGGTTTTCTTTGCCTTTACCTTTTTACCCGGGAGTCCTGCGATATGTCCGGGTAACCGGACAATAATTTAATTGTTAAATCTGCAATTGCTTAAGCTTTTATTTTTTGTCTTTTAGTATTTTTTGATTTTTTAGTGGACGCTGACTTACGTATTTTCAAAAAGTCACTCAGTACTTTTTCTTCTGCGATTGTCAATGAGCCTTGTCCGCCGATAAAGTCCACATCTAATTCTATTTTTTTCGTTTTCATTTTATTGATTTATTAAATATTTGTTAATCAGTTTAAGTGCTGCCTGTGTTTCTATAATCATTAATCGTCCACCTAAATGAATTGCCCCAAGAGTTTTTATATAATGACCAATAAGTTGTGACTTTGAAAGAAATGAAACATTGCCTTCATGTCCGCGCTGGAATGAAAGTCGGCAGGCAAAAGCGACCAGGTTACCAGGTACGCCTGTATAAACTTTAGTATTGCCCTTGTTGAATGGTGCACTTTCAACGAGGTGAATATAAACATGATCAATTTTGACTTCCAGACTTATCAGTCCCTGAATAATAGCAGGGTTATTGGCAATGGTCAGTTTATAAATTTCTCTGACAGGTTCTTTAAACTCGTCTTTCCAGTTGAAAAGCCAGTCGTTTGTTTTATGGACGAATTTTAAGTCACCTAAAGACAGAATAGAAATTTCTGTAGCAAAACTGTCTCCCGTTATCACATTTTCAATGGAGTTCGTTAGTTTGTCGATGATGAAGTTAAGCTCTGTTTCTTTTTTATTTCTCATGCAACTAATTTACGAAAAATTGTATTTCGTTACCATTAATAAAATTGTGCCAGAAGCCGGACTTGAAAAAAACACGTAAAGAACTTGCAACGATAAAAATAATTGCGGATGAAGCAGGTGAATTTGCTGAGAATACTATTGATACTGTGCGGGAACCTTTAATCATTCTCGACCAGGACCTGCGGGTAGTTAAAGCAAGCCGTTCATTCTATGAGTTCTTTAAGGTAAGTCCTGAAGAGGTAAAGGCAAAGTAAAACACAATAGATCCCGGGGTTTTCTTTGCCTTTACCTGTTTCTTTACCTGTTCAAGGCAAAGCAGTTAATGACCTGCGGGGTTTTGTTTTTTTGTCCGATTGAAGTTATATAAAATAATCTCGTAAATAATCAGTGCGAAGACAGGAGTATATTCTATCAGAAGCGTGTAATTGCTCATCTGCCAGATGCCTTTCAGTTTATAATCGATAACAACCCAGTTTGCCATATTAATCATTGTAACAAGAGCAAAGCCGCTCCATCTGAAACTTAAAGGAAGCAGTACGGCCAGCCAGTTAACATACCATGGATGTACAGTAGGCGAAAGTAAAAGGAAAGAAAGGAAGATAAGGTAAATTTTATCTGTTGTTTCTTTCCTGCTGAAGTAAAGGTACGCACCATAGGTCAGGAACAGGAGTCCTGATATCATCCTTGCTTTATGATTATCAGGCAGCAGATTATAAAACAGCGTAAAGAAAGAGCCGTTAAATGCCCAGTTAGCTGTAAAGGTGCCCAGCGATTCGAAAGGGGAGACATGATTATTTAAGAAAGGCAGATATGTAATGGCAAAGACCGAAAGCGGAATCAGGGACATTACTATTTTTTTGTAAAAAGGTTTTTCAAGCTTGTCGATAGTATATGGCAGAAGCATACCGGAGATTAGCTTTGTAGAAATGGAAAAGCCCGAAATTATATAAAACCAGATGCGCTTATTGTTAAAGAAAAATATAAGACTTAGAATGAGTATCGGAAGACCGATTGCGTCCACGTGGCCGTCAATCATAAACTGCATTATGGGAAGGGGACAGAGCGCATATATCCCGGCATAGTGCGAAGGCAGTTTAAGCAGACGAAGTAGCCGGACGAGCAGTAAAATGGTTAGAATCTCAAAGACAAGAAGTAACATTTTATAACCGGTATAACTCTCGCCAAAGATTGAATATGAGATGAAGAATGTCAGTTGTGCAAATGGCGGGTAAATAGTCTTCATAGCCGGGAAATTTACCGCATGAGGTAAAAGAGCTGAGTGTAAATGTTCCAGATGTTTGTCAGCGGGAGCATACTGGTATGGATTTATTCGATTTGCAAGAACCTTGCCGTCCCAAATGTACCGGTTAATATCGTCCGAAGCCGTTGGCGGCAGAAACAGAACCGTAAGGCGGAATATTATTGCAGCGCCGATGATGATACGGGTCAGCTTCACGGATTCCTGTTTTGTACTTCTTAACATAAGGACTATAAAAAGGAATACAAAAGAATTAATAATCCCTGTTGTAAAGTACTTAATAACCGGCTCATTAAGATTAGTATAAATCCAAAGATAAAAAGCCTCGCTGATTATCAGGAGTGCTGATAACAGGATATAATAATTTTTTCCGCTAATAAAACCTCGCGCAGATAAGTAGTTCACTTTTATGCCTTTCATAATAAAAGAGTTTATGGGTGTACGACAAAAACAGGCAGATGGTCTGTAATTCTCTTAATCATACTTAATAATTGCTTCAGAGAATGTGAATATGATTAAGAGGGAAAGTACACCCTGTATAATTTAGTTATTCCCTGAATAATCCGGTTATCCGAGGGCAAAACATAAGAAAAAATTATATAAAGTTACAAATAAATTTTCGGAGGGGTAATGTTGTCAGGTTAAGGTTCAAAACATTTATTGCGCCCTTTCAGGGCTTTTGGG
>JBAXDX010000149.1:0-2870 GCA_037140715.1 Ignavibacteria bacterium | reverse complement strand
AGACCCAGTGCATCTAAATATTTACTGTTTGCAAAAAGAATTCTGCCATCCGGATATTTCAGCCAGAACAGTCCCTGCTGGTTCTCGATAATAGCCGACAGATAAGACTCGCGCAGTTGCAGATTTTTCTCGATATGCCTGCGTTCGGTAATATCACGGGCTGAGGCGTAAAGATATTGTCTGCCCTCCAGCGTAACTCCGGTGCAATTTATCTCGACATCGATAAAAGAGCCGTCTTTATGGCGATACCGTGTTGTAAATACAGCGGGATTATTTATCAGTTCTGTTACCTTTGGCAACAGTTCCCAGTCCGGAAACTGTGCATCCCAGTCGGCAACGTTAAGCTTCAGTAATTCTTCGCGTGTATAACCAAGCATATTGCAGAAGGCGGTATTGACTTCTTCAACATTTCCCTGTTCGTCAAGAATATGAGTACCATCCGCAGTTTGCAGAAATATCCGGTTGCGCAGAGATAAAGCTTCTGTGGCATCCTGTGCCCGTTTTAGTTCGGTGATATCATGAACGACTGTATAGCGTAATATTCTGTCCTGCAGATGAATGGTTTCAGCCGATAAAAGCACGTGCCTGACATCTCCGTTCTTAGTCCGCAAATCAGCTTTGATATTAATAATTCTCCCGGCATCATCCGCTTTCTGTATAACGGCAGTTATCGCCTCCCGGGTTAAAATACCTAATTCCCAGGATGTCTTTCCTGTTACTTCCTCTTTTTCAAAACCAAATAAAGAACAGAACGCATCGTTCACCTCAACATATTTCCCGGTAACCATATCACTTAAACCACACGCGGACGGATTAAGATAAAAGACCTTAGAAAATTTTTCTTCGGCCAGTTTAGCCATCGAAATATCTTTGGCAGCCATAAAAACTACAGGTTTGCCGTCCCACATACCGGAATTTACTCTTGTTTCCACAGGGATTCGCCAGCCCGATTTTGTAATAACCGGAATAGAAGAAGCATCGGTTCTGCCGGCCAGCATTTCACCGACAATATATGTGGTTTCTTCTTTCATTTCCGGCGGATGGATCATAAGAACAGATTGTCCTGCAAGCTCTTCGCCTGTATATTCGAGCTGGTTAATAACCGTATTATTTGTATGTATAATATTTCCCTGTTCATCAAGAACAAACAGGAAATCGTCTATCGTATTAAAGAAAGTTTCGTAATTTTGGCGTGTCTGTTTTAATAAATCTTCAGCCCGTCTGCGTTCGGTGATATCATGCATTAAAGCAAACATCACATTTCTTCCTTTCCACATATACGAACCGGCAACGATTTCACAGGGGAATACCGCTCCGTCTTTTTTTCTGTGGTACCTTAGAGGAATAAATAAGCTCCTTTGCTCTATTACTTGTCCGATAGAAGAAATGCTCACCTGAGGTTCATCAGTAACATCATGGATAGTCATTCCGGAAAGAAGTTCTTCTCTGCTGTAACCGTACATTGAACAATGGGCTTCATTCACATCCAGAAATTTGAATGTTTCCAAATCGAAAATACAAATGGCATAAATTTCATTCTTAAATATTGTTTTATACTTAGCTTCGCTCTCGCTTAAATCCCGGGTTAATTCCTCTGCAAGTTTATGCGCACGGATATTCGTATTAATAAGTGACAAATAAAGGACAAATAATAAGACGCAAATGCCTGTTCCGCCTTCCGCAACATACCATACCCTGCTGTAATCCAAACCGGATTCGCCCGAATCATACTGTGTAAACCGCGAATACCACCGGGCGTTGTTAACCAGAATAGAATATTTAAGAGAAAATAAAGGAGATGATTTTTCTTTATTTCCGGTTGCTTTCCTGCCGTCAAAAAGCAGAGTTTTCCGGTCAAATGAAAAATTATCGGATATTTCCAGAAGGATATTTCTTTTTATCAGGTTCGGTCGGGATACAAAAGTTCCGGTACTCAAAATATCTTTTTCCGTATAACCTTCAAAAATTCCGTTTATCAGATCATTCATCCGGTATGTAATAAAAACCCACCCCTGTACAGCACGCCGGCATTCTTCTAAATTTTCCTTTGGCATTCCTTTCTTATAAACAGGCGCGCACATAAACGCATCCGCCTGAATATGCTTATTATTTCCCTGTACATGGGGAATTCTCCCGGAAAGAGCAACAATATTATAATCCCTTGCTGTTTCCAGAGCTTTGCGGCAGACCGGATCGGAAAAGACATCATAACCAAAAGCATGCAGGTTTTCGCCTGAAAATGGCTCTATGTATGTAACCCGCGTAGATATTTCTCTTTCCCCGGCCGGTTTAACAGAATATTGCGAAACTCCTTTCCCCCGGATTTTCTTTTCATGCAGGGCTGACTGACCCTGAGGGATTATTTCCGCGTATCCTGCTCCATAAATTCCGGCTGAATTCGACTGTGTTTTCTGCGAAGCAGTGAAATTCCGCCATTCGCTCTGCGTAACTGTTTCAGAATTCTCAAAGAAAGAGGCTCCGCTTTGGACCAGCTGAACGTGCGTATATAGTCTTGATATTATTTTATCGTTAAATCCGGTACAGGCAAAATCAAACTCATTTTTCGCGTCCTGTTCAACTTCTGCTTTTAATAAGAGACAGGCTGTAATCGTCAGGAGCAGCCCGCCCGTCAGTAAAGCTAAAGCTGTCCATATTCGTTTTCGCTCCGGCTGCCGGACTGATTTGTTTTTAAGAAATGTACTTATAAAATTAAAGACAGGATTTGATCCGGGATTGTCAGAATTGCTGGTTGACATACAAGCCTCTTTGTTAGAATAAAAATATTTTAATTTCGGGATTCACGATCAGTCGTAAATTCGGCTCTATGTTGTTTATAGTGGGTAATCATACTTTAATTTACCCGCCACAAA
>JBAXDX010000148.1:0-3000 GCA_037140715.1 Ignavibacteria bacterium | reverse complement strand
CTTTTAGCACATTGCTATTATTATTTGCTGATGCTATTAATGTCTGGTATTCTGCATCCGTTGGTATATGCCACCCTGTCGGACAAATTCCTTTTGACCCGGGTGTTGTGCTGTACGCCATCGCTTCATCCCACTGGTATAAGCCCCCGTACGTTGCACAGTTTGAAGGTTTATCATCGTAACAATACTTCTCTGTTGTCCCGTTGTTTATCTGGTTTCTGCTTCCGTTTACCATTGTTCCTACATCAAGATTTTCCTTTAACCAGCACTGACTACCAATTTGTACTGTATGGTACGTTTTACCTGAATATGTTACGGTTGATGTGCCGCATGTGAACTGCGATGCCGCTGCTGTTGTAAATGACCATACACCTGACCAGCCCGATGTACCATAACTGTTTGCCGCGCTTACTCTCCAGTAATACGTAACCGCATTATTTAATCCCGTTACCTGCCGGCTCGTATTTGTTATTCCGCTCTGGTTATAAACAAAACTGCTAAACCACTGGTCCTTTGATACCTGCAGTGTATAACCTGTCGCACCTGTTACTGCACTCCAGCTTAGAGTTGGCGTAACACTCTGGTCTGATGCACCATTATTTGGCAATGACAATGTTGGCGTGCCTGGCGTTGCGCCCGTTGTTGTAAATGACCATACACCTGACCAGTCCGATGTGCCGTAATTATTCGTCTGACATACCCGCCAGTAATATTTCGTTAAATAACTCAGACCTGTTACCCACTGACTGACTACGTCTGAAGTTGAGATTAATCCGCTTTTGCTATAAACAGGATTACTAAATGAATTATCTGAAGAAACCTGCAGCGTATAACTCGCATCCTCCGGAACTGCATTCCAGCTTAAAACAGGTGATACGGACAAGCCTGCCGCGCCATCGGACGGTGATGATAATGTCGGGATTGTGCCTCTTTCAACGGGATTGTTAAATTCAGGACTTAAACAGCCCTGTGCAATAAACCCCATAAGTAACAACATTATATATTTTGTCATTGTCCCCCCCTGTAATGAGTAAGATTATGATTATGAAAAAACAATCTGTCTGAACTGTGATTCCTTTGATTATGATGATTTCCATGATAACGCATATCATCAGATGCTTTACCTCTGCCTTTCCCATTAAGAACGTCCTGTTTATTCATCAGACAGCAATCCCATAGCTTTTTACTTCTGTAATAAACGGCATGTTTCTGTATATATTGTCAAATTCTTCTTTTGAAAAGTATCTTACGTCAAATAAAATATCGTTATCCACGCCATAATTGAAAATGACCGAATATATTTCGTCCTCCATGCGCCAGTCGATTTTCTCTGTCGTTAAAATAAGCAGGTCAAAGTCAGTATCCTGTGTCTGCCTGGAAACCCTGGAGCCATAGCAGTAAATCTGATAAATCAGATCTCCGAATTTCTCCCTTAGCAGCGTCTTCACGCAAAGAGCGTGCTGATAATCAGTATCAGTTAAGTTTTTCATTCTCTGTAATTCTCCTTTAAATAATATTTACAGCAATAACATTGCCTGAGTTAAAATCTTCAACATTCCAGCCTGTTACCAGCATTCAATTATCTGAACTGTGATTCCTTTGATTATGATGATACGCAGCGGGCATCTTAAAAATCCTTAAGCTTTTGCTGTATAATTAAATCAACCTGCCTGATGAATTCAGCCATTCTGAGTCTGTACTCGTCAATCTGAGTTTTGGTCAAAGTTACGAAATCGTGATAATCGGCGGCCTGACGTCTGTCGTAAGCTGTTCTTAGAATCTTACCATCCTCCGGGGTGATTTTCCCTGAACTTATATATTCTTTGTTAAAATAGCCTATCAGTTGTTTATGCTTTGCAGTAGAAAAATTATCCAGTACGGCCAGAGCGCTTACGATATAAAACCCGGCATAATAGATCCTGTTCATTGCAGTACTTAAAAATCCAAGAGAAAGATGACTCTCTGATTCCTTAATAGCACCGTATGAAGTTTCAATTCTATAATTTACAATGTTTATGAGTTCCTCTTTGTCCATCAGATGGCAATCCCATAGCTTTTTACTTCTGTAATAAACGGCATATATTTATACTTATTCTCAAATTCATCTTTCGAGAAACATCTGTCGTCAAACAATATATCATGGTTCAGTCCATAATAAAATAGAACGTCAGATATTTCATCTTCCATACGCCAGTCTGTCTTTTCGGAAGTAACTATGATAAGGTCAAAGTCAGTATCCTGTGTCTGCCTGGAAACCCTGGAGCCATAGCAGTAAATCTGATAAATCAGATCTCCGAATTTCTCCCTTAGCAGCGTCTTCACGCAAAGAGCGTGCTGATAATCAGTATCAGTTAAGTTTTTCATTCTCTGTAATTCTCCTTTAAATAATATTTACAGCAATAACATTGCCTGAGTTAAAATCTTTTATTGCGCCCTTTCAGGGCTTTTGGGTTATTTTAGGGGTATTTACCTTTCACAGGGCGAATGCCCTGTGCTGTTATATTCTGCCCCTTCAGGGCAGACACAAATAATAAATCACCAATTCCCGGCATACCGAAGCCCTGAAGGGGCGCGATATATTAGCGATGTGGCAGCGCCCATCGGACGAAAAATGAAATGGGTAACCCACCCATCGGAGAAAACAAAACGGGCAATACCCATCGGGGAAAAAATGACACGAACGAAACAAAAATCCACACACACCCACGCGTTAACCTGACAGCATTGCCTTTATCTTTACCTCTTCCTTCCCCTTAGTTCGCAATCCACAGAATTAAAGAAGTAACCAGTGCCGTAGCTGTTATGGAAACAGCTATATTAAATATATCCGCGCCGGCTTTTGCATCTGTTTTTAAATTCCTTGCAGTTAACTGCACATTTGCTGGGACGTACTTATTATAATTACTCTTATAATCAGTATAATAATATGCCGAGGCTGCGCCGCTGACAACAGTAAGTCCGGTAGTAAGCCAGTTCCATGTTCTGTTTTTTTTAACTAAG
>JBAXDX010000147.1:0-3037 GCA_037140715.1 Ignavibacteria bacterium | reverse complement strand
TGTCTGCCCTGAAGGGGCATAATATAATAGCACAGGGCATCCGCCCTGTGAAAAATAAATTCCCCCACATCCCCAACGCCCTGAAGGGGCGTAATAAAAGAAGGGAAAGAAAAAGACGGAGGAACAGGTAAAGGCAAAGTAAAACACAGTAGATTCTGCGGGGTTCTCTATTATCTTTACCTCTGCCTTTACCTTATAAAATATTTGCAAATAATCGAAGTATAGATTAAGTTTACAATATGAACAACGTAGTAAAGGAGCAGGTAAAGGCAGAGTAAAGCACAATAGAATTTGGGGTTCTCTTTACCTGTCCCCCTGCCTTTATTTTTTTCCATTGATAAAACTAACCTATGAATGATTACACAGAAATATTGAACAGCATTGTTGTAAGAATAATTGAAACAAGTAAGCCTGAAAAAATAATATTATTCGGTTCTGCCGGCAGGGGCATGATGAACGCTGATAGTGATTTTGATTTTCTGATAATTATGAAGAATGGCAGTCACAGGCGCAGGACAGCGCAGTTGCTCTACAGGAATATTGCAGATATCGGATTTGCCAGTGATATTATTGTTGTTACTGAAGAAGATATTGAATTATATAAAAATCAGGATGGGACAATTATTAAGCCGGCAATGGAAGAAGGAAAAGTACTTTATGCCGCCTGATAATCTTACCCTGGCAACAAGCTGGCTTAAAAGAGCAAAAAGTAATCTGATACGGGCAAAATTACCAAGGCAGGATGAAGTGTTTTTAGAGGACCTCTGCTATGATACACAACAGAGCGTTGAAAAAGCCTTAAAAGCCCTGCTGATATTTTATAAGATTAAATTCCGGTATGTCCACGATATCGGAGAGCTTCTGCGGACACTAAACGAAAACGGAATCAGCTATCCGGAAGATTTTAAAGATGCAGTTTTATTAACGGATTATGCAGTTGAAACAAGATACCCCGTTTTATCTGAGCCTGTAACTGAGTCGGAATATTTAGAAGCTGTCCGGATTGCGGACTTAGTCTTTCGCTGGGTTGAAGAAAAATTAAACCCACAGTTTAAACTTGATATTTAGTAAAGGCAGAGGCAAAAATAAAGGCAAAGTAAAACACAGTAGATTCCGGGGGTTCTCTTTGCCTTTATTGTGTTAATAATAATTTGTAATTTAGTATGTTAACTGATACCAGTAAATTAATAAACGAGTGCTTAAGGCTTGGCAATGTTTTTCTAAAGAAACATGCTTTAACAAGAATGGTTGAAAGAAAAATTGCTGTCAGTGAAATTGAGGAAGCACTTGAAAATTTCAGCATAATTGAATCTTATTTGGAAGATAAACGTTTACCCGGTTATTTACTCCTCGGTCATACGCAAAATAACAGGGCATTGCATATCCTGACAGCTTTAGATAAAATTGAAAGTTATATTTGGGTTATTACAGTTTATGAGCCAACTAAAAAAAAATGGGATGACCAATTTATAAAGAGGAAACAATCATGACCTGCCCCCTGTGTAAATCCACAATGATTAAAGGAAAAGCGGTTTTAACTTTCCAGATGGAACATGAACAAATTCTTGTTATTAAAGATGTGCCGGCTTTAATTTGTGAACAGTGCGGCGAAGAATTTGTAGATTTAATTACATCTAAAAATGTTGAAACACAGGTTAATAAAGCTGTCAGAGATGGTATCAGGATGGGTTTTCTTAGCTATAACCTGGCGGCATAAAGGCAAAGGCAAAGGCAAAGGCAAAGGCAAAGGCAAAGGCAAAAATAAAGTAAAACACAACAGATTCCGCGGGTTTCTCTTTGCCTTTTCTTTCCCCTCTGTTGATTTTGATTTAAGAATAAACTAAGATGAAGCAAATGGATAAGAAAATAATCCTTGATAAATTAAAAGAATACAAAGCCAAATCCCCATATAAGGCTGTGATAAAGGACTTAGGTCTGTTTGGTTCTTATGCAAACGGCAATAACACAGAAAGCAGCGATGTAGATGTTTTTGTTAAGCTTAAACCTGCAAGAATGTTTGATTTGGCAGGGATTAAAAACGACCTGGAAGAATTGCTGGGTAAAAAGGTAGATGTAATTGCTTTAAGAAATTCCATGAATAAATATTTGAAAAAAGAAATAAAAGATCACGGATTACATGCCTGACACAGAATTAGTAAGAGAAATTTTAAGACAGTTATTGCAGTCAACAGAAATCATTCTTAAAAGAATAAAGAATGTTAAGCTTGCCGATGATTTCTTGAAAAATGACAGAAGTTTAGAGAAGCTTGATTCATTATGCATGCAGTTGATTGCGCTTGGAGAAAACATCAAAAATCTTGATAAGATTACAAGTAGAAAATTGCTCGCCAAATATCCGGAATTTGAATGGAAGAAGGCAATGGGAATGAGAGACATTATTTCGCATCATTACTTTGATTTGAATAGTGAAGTGATTTTTCAGGTCTGTAAAGAGGAAATTCCCAAACTCAACCGGATTATAAAAACTGTTATTATGAATTTAGCCGGGTAAAGTAAAACACAACAGATTCCGGGGGTTCTCTTTGCCTTTATCTTTATCTTTACCTGTTCAAGGCAAAGTAAAGCACAATAGAACCAAGGATTTCCTTTATCTCTGCCTTGCTAAAACGAGGAGAATATGACAAAAAATAAACAGAATTTATAATGATAAACAGACTGGAATTACGAACAAAGATAAATGATGGCGTAAAAGCTGCCTTCGATAAACTTGTTATTTCAAGCGCTAAGAATGATGAGAATTTGATTTTCGCAAAAAAAGACGGGAAAATATTTAGTATCCCTGCTAAAAAATTGCTAAAGGTAAAGGAAAAGATAAAGGCAAAGTAAAGCACAGTAGATTCCGCGGGGGGGGTCTCTTTGCCTTCAATGTTGTCAGGGTTAATACCATATTGCTGTTTTATCCGGCAGGCGTTGCCCGTGTCATTTTCCCCACGATGGGCGCTGCCACATCGCTAATATATCACGCCCCTTCAGGGCTTCGATGTGTCGGGAATTGGTGATTTATTATTTGTGTCTG
>JBAXDX010000146.1:0-3261 GCA_037140715.1 Ignavibacteria bacterium | reverse complement strand
ATCTTGATAAAGTGTTGGATGAGGTTTCTGATCCGCTCGTCAAATCAAGAATTAACCTGACTTCCTAAGAGGATTAACGAGGTTAGCCTCAAATTTGTCATTTTACAGAAAACATTCTGGCTACAAGGCCCACTTGGGCATAGTATTGAAGATATGAAATACCTTTATTTTCTCCAGAGTTTTCTGTATTTTTTTAGGAATATCCGTAATGAGTGTTTTTACTGTTTTTCTACCGACGCGCAGCTTTCCGATTTTTATTTGTTGAAGTTCCGCAAGTAGCAGTGGAACTTCGCGAGTTTCTCCACAGGCCAGCCATTCTGTTCCCAATCTTGCACTTATCCAATATGCAAGGAAACAGATGCGGATATGATTGCGTACACGGTCAGGGCGATAATGAAAAACCGGACGCACTTTAAGATAACTTTTAATCTGCCTGAATGCACTCTCAACTTCCAGTAAATTACGATATCCTTTAAAAATGAATTCTTTATCAGCTGTTTTGGGGGAAATTGAGGTAGTAAGCACATACCAGCCATCAAGGCGGCATTCCTGCTCAACAACGCTGGATTTTAGCTTCCATTCCAACTTGCCGTCTTGATTGACGTGGTATTCAAAATACTTATGTGCTTTCAATGTTAATAGCTTGCGTCCGACCTGGCTGGATAGTTTTTGAACATCGATTTTTTTGCGATTGACTGCCGCTATCTGCATTAAGGCATTAATCCCTTTGGTAATTCTTACATTACGGCGTTCATAATCACGTTGTTGACGAAATTCGCTACCTGCGATAACATATCGGGTACCGTTAATTTCAAGCTCAACTAATTGATCGCGATCCCAAAATTCAGGTTGATTATCTTGTGGAAGACCTTTAATAAGCGCCTGTAATGTAGATGCCGAAAGGCGGGTAATATAGTCCATCTCTTCTGCCTTCATCTGTTCTAAGTTCAAAGTGCTGCTCATGCCTCCGTCAAACACAAAAACCGCTTTTTTCAGGCCAAAGCGGCGTCTCAAATTCTCTAATAATGGTTTGAGTGTAGAATTATCAGCACGATTGCCTTTTAAGACCTCCATGTGAATGGGAACCCCAGAAGCATCAACGGCTATCGCCAAAATTATTTGTTTACGATCGTCTCGATGGTCTCGGCTGTATCCGTATTTCCCCATTTTATCAGGACTTCTGCCTTCAAAATATGTACTCGTTAAATCATAAAGTACGAATGTCGTTCCGTCCGGAAAAGCTTCATGGTTGTCAGAGCTAAAGTAAATTCCATAGCAAAGGCCAGAGAAATTTCCATAGTGGTTTTTTCAGCGGCTTAGCCTTATCAAGCGTTAAATTTGCCGCTTGATAAGGCTAACAAAACCCTGCACTTTTTTAAAGATTATTTTTACTGAAGTTGATATAGCTTGGTTGATTTATTTCTTTGCAACCGCCTTATTTCCAACAGGATGAAAATATTATGCAATTATTTACATAGTGTATTCTAAACTTTATTTGACAGAATATTAAATAGGTATAACATTAAGTACAATCCAAAATTTACTATAAAATAGTGTACTATGTTTTACAGGAAACTCAGAAAAAAAGACGGCAAGACATATCATTATATACTTAAGTCAGTGTATGACAAGAAGAAGCGCTGTTCGGTACATAAGCAGATAGCGGATTTAACAAAGCTACCGGACGAAATCATAGAAACTGTAAAATCCATGCTCGCCGGAAAGAAAGTAGTCCTGACACCAAAAGAAGAAAAGATTGTTAAAATTCAATCAACCCGTATTTTGGGTCCATTGTGGATAGCTTATCACTTCTGGGAAGAATTAGGACTTCATAAATTGAACCTGACTAAAACGCAATACGATAATCTTACAGCTCTTGTTATAGGCCGTACGGTATCTCCAACGGTTGAATGCAGGAGTGAGCTAAAAACTGCTGAGTACCTCAACAAAACGGCTTTGAGTCAGATTCTTGGGAAAGATAATTATTCCTGGGACAGGAATAACTTTTATCCGGTTCTTACAAAACTTACTGAGAACTGGGACAAAATTGAATTGGAATTGTGGAATCGTAGAAAACAGGTTCCGCGTCTTTATCTTTACGATATTACAAGCAGTTATTTTGAGGGTAAAGGTGGAACATTTGGAGCGCTCGGATATTCCAGAGATGAAAAGCGTGGGAATCCACAAGTTGTAATAGCGCTGGTCTCTGATGAAAAGGGAATTCCGATAGCTATACGTATTTTGCCCGGGAATACGAAAGACAGCACAACAGTCAAAGACACAATAAACGATCTCAAATTGAAGTACATGGCAGAACGCGCAATTATTATAATGGACAGAGGGATGCAAAGTGAAGCCAATGTCGATTTTATCAAGGAGAACGGCTTTGATTTTGTAATGGCTTTGAAGCATAAAGAAGGGCGGGAGTTTCTTAAAAAACATAATTCCGATCTGGAATGGACACTTTTTGATAATCGTAACATCGCCCAATGGGAAGAGAACGGAAAGCGTTATATCATCTGTTGTAATCCTGAGGCTGCCAAAAGAGATAGTAAGACCAGAGCAAATATCATTGAACGCGGCAGAAACAGACTGGAAAAGCTGAAAAATTCAGTTGTCAAAGGCAGGCTGAAGAATAAGGAAAAAATACTTGCCAGAGCCGTAAAGATACTCACACAAACCAAAACAGAAAAATACTTTATTTATGAAGTTGGAGAATCTTCATTTTCATACACACAATCCGAAGTTGTAGGATGGGATGAATTGTACGAGGGATGTTATGTTTTGGAAACAACACTTGATAAAACCGTCTCAAAAGAAGAGATAGATTCAAATTATCGGAATCAGCATGAAATTGAAGAAATATTCAAATCCTGCAAGAGCGAGCTTAATATCAGGCCGAATTTTCATAAAAAAGATGAAAATATATTCGGCCATATTTATTTAACGTTCCTGTCACATCTGGTAAAGAGAACCATTGAGTTGAAGTTAAAGGAAAACGGGTACGACGAAAAAGGCTCATTTGCTCTGAACAGGTTTTCAGATATAACGCTGAACCAAGTAACGATAAATCGCGAATCAGAATTAGTCATAACAGAACTTGATGCTGATCACCGCAAAATTACTGATATGTTGGGAATCAAGATACCGACGGGGCAATTATCCCGTACACTATGCGGCTATGCATCAAAATATTTTCATCCTGTTGGAAATAAGGCGGTTGCAAAGAAATAAATCAACCAAGCTATATCAACTTCAGCT
>JBAXDX010000145.1:0-3481 GCA_037140715.1 Ignavibacteria bacterium | reverse complement strand
GATGACATGTCCCGCACCTGCAGGATGGGCAAAAAGACGTTCGATGACATGTCCCGCACCTGCAGGATGGGCAAAAAGACGTTCGATGACATGTCCTGCACTTGCAGGATGGGCAAAAAGACGTTCGATGACTCAATCCGTAAGTGCGGATTGACCCGTTTAAGGCTTTATGGCATACTTCGCACCTGGCCATTGACCCGTTTAAGGCTCTATGACATACTTTGCACCTGGCCAGTATGTCATGGAAATTCATTTCGCCCGCTTACTATTTGCCAGCCAGACAGAGTAAGCCTTTTTTACCTGCCTGCTATTCACTCTTTAACCTAAAATGACTTTTGGGACATTTTTAGTCTGCCGCAGGCTTTAGCCGGAGACTTCTCTGACAAGGGGAAAGATGGTAAGTTATGCCTGCCTGTGAGCGCAGGAAGTATCCGCTGGTATGATTCAAATCACATTCTGGTAAAAAACAATTAAAATTTTAAAATATTATGTCATAACTATTGAATTTTAATTTTATTTTCTTAATATTGATATAAGAGAATATTTTATTCTCACTCTTATGATAGTAGTATGCAGCCGGTAAGAGCGGATATATTTCTTTATTCTGAGTCTGGATTTAATCTTAATTGTTCTAATAAACAGGAGCCTGTCTTACCTGTTTATCTGCGGTTAAATAAATAATAAGACTATTTAAGTAATTGTAAGTTTAGTCTCTAAAATAATAATTTCAGGAGGAAATTATGGAACAATCTGCTCATCTTTACAATACGTTTCTAATTAACACAAGCAACAGCAAGAAAAAAGCTTTCATTTTTAGCTAAGACCACAAAAACCGGCTTGCTGCTGTTACAGGCGATCCAGCTATAACAGCTTTGCAGGTCTCTTTTGCTCCCGTCTATCTGGCCTATCGCAATGCGTATATTGCTCATCTTGTCGATGAGGGCGATTCCAAGACTGCTACATCTTTTACCGTTGATAAGTTTGACCAGCTTATTAAGAGAATGGATAAATGGGAGTCTGACTTCAGGTATGTTTTTCCAAAAACGACAGAAGATTACCAAATGACCTTTCCAAACGGGCGGCAGCCTTTTAATTCAGGTGCCCGCGAGCTTAGGATTATCGCGTTGGATGCTCTTCTTTCGAAGATCATGCCTCTGCCTGATATGGACGACCTTAAAGCGGAAATACAGGTATTCAGTTCTGAAATAACTGCCCGTTTTTCATCTCAGCAGCAGCAGCAGGAGAGACTGCGCCTTGCAAGCAATGATCTTGAGGATGAACGTATATTATTGTGTGAGGAGCTTTATGGCAATCTCGGAACCCTTATGGCAAAGTACAAGAAAACTCCGGTCGATGTCGGACGCTTCTTTGATTTTGCAATGCTTAAGAGAGCCATCAGCAATGAGCATGAAATCTATACAGGCGCTGTCGATAGTGCGGCAACTGTCAATATCATAGAACAGGTATTTACTAACGGAAGCGAAGCACTTATCAGGAATACCGGAGTTACGGATCTGGCTTTTGCTCTTGTTCCCACCTCCGAAACATCCTGCATTAATATAGGTGTAAATTTGTTGCGGGATGAAAAGAGAACAATCATGCTGAGCGACCTCGGTAATCTGAATAATACATTCCTCAATGTTACTAATCTCTATGCAGTTGGACAGGGGAATTATTCAGTTACTATTTTGTAACATGAGTTCTTATTAATCTGAATAAATTCATTGCCCCGGATTAACCCCGGGGTAAAATTAACAGATATTTACCATATCTTTTCGTAGCTTTACCCTCTGAAAATCTAAAAGTAATTCGCATAAAAGCGAAAAACAGTCTTATCTATATTATAAATTATCTAAAATGATTAACGGAGTAGTTTAATTGTCAGGCTATAAGAAGAACCGCGGATTTGATTTTACAAAAATAAAACTTATTTTAACTGACATTGACGGCGTATGGACCGATGGGGGGGTGTATTATACCGAAGAAGGTATGGCTATGAAATGCTTTAACGTCAAGGACGGCATTGGTGTTGACAGGTTGCGCGACCAGGGTATCGAGACCGGGATAATCACCGGAGATGACTCTGTTATTCTTCAGACGCGTGCGCGAAAGCTGGGGATTGACCTCGTTTATACTGGTATCGCTGAAAAGACTATTGTACTTGATAAGATTTGTGCTCTGCGCGGGCTGAGTTATGAAAACATTGCCTATATCGGGGATGATGTGAACGACCTGGGCGTAATGGCAAGGGCTGGTTTTACCGCCGCGCCTGTTGATGCCGTTGATGATGTCATTAATGCGGTTGATTATGTATGTTCAAGGCGCGGAGGTGAAGGGGCTTTCAGGGAATTTGCGGATATTATCATCAAAAACAGAGATAAAATGCCTTCTCTAAGTGCCTGAAACGGTGCAGGCAATGTAAACCAGGAGCGCGTTAGTCTATTTATAGTTAGTAAACTGAGCGGGGAAGCTGAAGTCGCCACTTCTGATAAGGTTAATTATCTGCTGAAGGTCATCGAGCTTTGCTCCGGTTACTCTGACCTGCTCATCCATAATCTGCGCATTAACTTTCAGTTTGGAATCCTTAATAATTTTTACCACAAGCTTGGCATTTTCCTTCGAGATGCCATGCTGGAGCGTAATCTTCTGCCTTAGTCTGCCACCTGATGCCGGTTCGGCTTCTTCCATCTTCATTGACTTAATCGAAAGTCCGCGCTTAATGAATTTTGACTGAATGATGTCAATGGCGGCTTTAAGACAGTAGTCATCTTTAGAGTTTATGTCGATGAGTTTATCTTTTTTATTAAGTTCTACGGTGGTGCGACTGTCCTTCAGGTCATATCTTTGCTGAATTTCCTTAACGGACTGATTGACGGCGTTGTCAACTTCCTGAAAATCTATTTCAGAAACAACATCGAAAGAGTGATCTTGTGCCATATTATTGCCTGATGATTGTTGATAATATAACTGGGGTTAAATTATTCTGCCCGCTTAAAAAAAAATGTGTAGAACATTTATAACTGAGATGCTCTAAATCTTAAAACCAGACTCGCGAATAAACTTTTTTAGATATTCTTTATTCTTGAAGCTTTTTAGTTTAGTTTCTAAATGAACGGCTTCACTTCTGGTTTCGCAATTTTTACAGGCGAATAGTTCCCACGGTCTGCCAGACTTTGTAGAAACGGAAAGCCCGGAGTTGTGTTCTGCAAATCTTCTGCATAAGTTGTTTGTCTGACCAATGTAGAACTTATCTCTAGATGAACTGTAAAGTATGTAAACTACGAAATCCATATTGTCGGGGCGAGAGGATTTGAACCTCCGACTTCCTGATCCCGAACCAGGCACTCTAACCGGACTGAGCTACGCCCCGAATAAACAAACATAAAAAGGATTTGAACTTCCGACTTTCCCGATTACAAATCGGGACACTCTAACCGGACTGAGCTACGCCCCGAATAAACAAACATAAAAAGGATTTGAA
>JBAXDX010000144.1:0-3571 GCA_037140715.1 Ignavibacteria bacterium | reverse complement strand
CGTCCGCAGACCAAAGGAGAAAGTTCTTTAGGTTCAAGCCGCCACTGCTTTTTTGTATAATTTAAGAAAAAGCGCATAAATAAATTGCGCCCTGCTTTACTGACTATGATATCCTCGGAATTCATAACCGCAGTTTTCTTTTCTAAAACACTTTCGTAAAATTTAATAACTTCCTCATCATTACTAAAGTCTTTTTTATACAATTTATTTAGTGTCAGCCTGTTTATTGGTATCGGATAATATTCCCCATTGTGGTAAGCCAGTACTTTATGCTCATAAAATCTCCATTCAGTAAAACGCGAGAGATATTCAAAAACCTTTTTGCTATTGGTATGAAATATATGCGGGCCGTGTATATGAAGCAAAATACCATGTTCGTCAAATTCATCGCAGGCATTGCCGCCAATATGATTCCGTTTTTCCACAAGAATTACTTTCTTATTCAACTGCGTTGCAATTCTTTCTGCCATTACAGCACCGGCGAATCCCGCCCCGACAATCAGATAATCATATTTCATCTGTCAGATATTCCGTGTAAACTTAAAGAAATAAAAAGCTACGCCAACAAAGACAACAGCCTCTGATAACAGAGTAGCAAACGCGGCTCCGATATATGAATAATGTGGAATTAATAAATAATTTAAGACAACATTTGTTAAAGCCCCGAATGTAATAACTATCAGATACTGTTTTTGTTTTCCCCAGGCAAGCAGAGGATTTCCGAAAGTCATATTGACACTTATAACAGCAGTATTTAGTGAAAGGATAGAAAGAGGTGAAATAGCCGTCAGATATCCGCTTCCAAAAATCAGCAGAATCAGATATTTTGCAAAAACCATTAATACTATACCGGAGATTATTCCTGCGGCAAACATTAAGTAAGCATATTGTGCAATTGTTTTTTTTAAGCTGTCCGTTTTATCTTTATTGTTCCTGGACAGAGATGGGAAAAACGCATTTAATATAAGCTGAAAAGGAATTATAGAGATAAGAAAAATCTTATATGCGGCACTATATATGCCTGTTTCATATTCCGGTCTTAAATAACCCATCATGATCATATCCATATTATAATATACCGCAATCATTACTCCGGAAAGTGCGATTGGGAATGACTCTCTTAAAATTAACTTTAGATAAGTAAAATCAATCTCAAATGATATGGGATAAAGAAAGCGCCTGTAGAATAAAATTAGTCCGGATGAACTAATAATTCCTGCGGCAGAAATTATTATTGAAGCAGCAATTATTCCGTTACTTTGATTAACAAACAGCAGTACACCTGCAAGAGTCAGCAGACTTGCTACTGTCTGGCGGGCGGCAACAAATTTCATTTTCTCGATACCCTGAAAAACCCAGCTTATCGAAATGGCATTAGTAAAAATTGAAATACCCGTGATAAGAATAACAGTCTTTACTATCTGAGGCTTGCCGGATTGCGATACAATAACAGTTAATACCAGATAACAGAATAATGCAAACATAAGCCGAAAAGTAAGAACATTATTAACGAGCTTACTTATTATGGAATTATCCCTTGAAATTTCCCGCGTTCCATAACTATCCAAACCAAAAGAAACAATAATCAGGAAGTAAGAAATAAAAGCCGTGGCAAATCCAAGCACACCATATCCCTCAGGAGCAATCATTCTGGCAAGAATGGCAGATGTTATCAAGCCGGTCAGTTTTGCGATAAGCTCGGCAACTGACAGGCTAAACAAATTCCGTCTGATAATATTAAGCGAAATTGAAATTTTCCTCTTGAAATCAATTGAGATATCAGAACTGCTTTTGTTATTTGATAACTTAAATAATCTTAAACGTAAGCCATGCGGTGATTATTTATTACTGCCATTACCAGGTCATCTTATTATAAGTTTAAGTCATTGTCTTTATTTCCAAAACTATCCTTATAAAAACCGCGGGGTAATTCTATTTTATTAATCCTTTAGACATCTTACACTAAAACCAAGACCATCGCTCTTTAAAACAGTACCTATATTCATATTCCAATTATTATTGAACAATGCCATGCGGTAAGCAGATAAATAATCAGGGGCTATAATACTCTCATAACTCCAAAAAAAAGTCATTTCACCTGCATTTAAAAAAGTACCTGCCTGAGTACGGGTACCAGCAAACAAAGCGGAAAAACCGCTTGTGTTGGTACCTGGTCTGGTCGTTTCTATTACCTTTAATGTATTGCCACTTGAATCTGTTGCTGTTACTCCTGATACCGTTGTTAATGTATCATATTCTGCTTTTGTTGGTAAATGCCAGCCAGTTGGGCAGATACCCTGTTTACTGTTCCATGTCCATGCCATAGCTTCTTCCCATTGATACAATCCGCCATAAGTCGTACAGTTTGCCTCAAGATTGCCATAACAATATTTCTCTATTATATTATTAGAACTGTTATCTGTTTGTCCAATAGCTGAATCTACCATTGTTCCTTTATTAAGATTCTCTTTTAGCCAGCATTGGCTACCTATTTGTACTGTATTATATATTTTGTTATCGTAGGCATCTGTTACTGTTGGCATACCAGGGCATGGCTGATAGAAAGATAACTCTACAGCAGTAGTAATTGGCACTTCCTGATAAGTGCCATCGGCTTTTTTTATAACCATTGTCTGAGAAAAAGTAACATCGATTGTAATTAACAACGCGACTAAAAATAATATCCTTTTCATAATTTATTCCTTATTTTTCTTTTATAATTATTTAATTAATAACATTTTTATTGAACCGGAATAACCGGCAGAAATCATTTTGCAGATATAAATGCCGCTTGCTAACCAGCTTCCATTTAAGACAGCCTCATAATTCCCTGCTTTTTTATTCTCGTTAACCAGAAGAGCTGCTTCTCTTCCCAAAGCATCAAATATTTTCAGCGTTACAAACCCATCGGCTGGTATGCTATATGCGATTTTAGTCGCCGGATTAAACGGATTCGGATAGTTTTTTAAGACATATTGTTTTGATATCCCAATTTGAGCTTCAACAACCCCGCTGTACTCATACTTACCATCATTATCAATTTGCTTAAGGCGGTATTTCGAACTTCCTTTCGGCAAATCAGTAAATGAATATTCTTTAAAGCTGTTGCTGTTGCCATGCCCTGGAACAAAGCCAATCTTTTCCCAATTATCTGTATTTGATAAAGCTCTTTCTATATCAAATCCATGGTTATTCACTTCAGTAGCAGTATTCCAGTCTAAGATTACTTTATTTCCGTTGACTGCCGCGGTAAAACTCACAAGTTCGACCGGTAAAGGGATCTGTCCGCCAGTTGCGCTAAATGTTAATTTACTGACTGTGGAAAGAGCTTTTGATACTGATGTACCATCTGTAAGTAAAAAGGTAACATCAGTACTGCTAAATGTAATTTTCTTTAATATACTTAAATCAGTACTATTGGCAATAGTTGCATCATTATAAGAAATGTCCAAATATGTCTGAGAAAATATTTGGGACGATAAAAAAAATAAAAAAATAATAAGTCTCTTCATTCAATTTCCTCCGGTTAAGTTTTACTATAAGGATTATTATCTACGGGGTGTATTATAAC
>JBAXDX010000143.1:0-3718 GCA_037140715.1 Ignavibacteria bacterium | reverse complement strand
TAAATGCTACTTTACTATAAACATTTCCTTAAAACCTTTTCTTCTCAATTCTTTTAACATCTCCCGAGCCTGAGTAATCGTCTCCATAGGACCAACCCTGACAAGATGAAGTCCTGTTCTCTCGTTATAATTAATAAATATTTCCATATTCATCTTTGTCTTAAATTTTCTTACAAGTTCGTTGGCATTGTCCACGAACCTAAAAGCTCCGATCTGAATAGTTATTCCATCTTTAACCGGCTCAGCCTTACTTACTGGCGGGACAGTTATGCTGTCAGCCTTTGCTGCTACAACAGAATCCTTAACAGGCGCAGT
Organism: Ignavibacteria bacterium; assembly: GCA_037140715.1. GTDB lineage: Bacteria > Bacteroidota > Ignavibacteria > Ignavibacteriales > SURF-24 > JAUZPB01. Next base: position 3,403 of record JBAXDX010000143.1, on the reverse strand, counting down.
CTTAATAACCGCAGGCGTTTCCTGATTATCCAAAGATTTCTTTCTGGTTTTACTGACTGATATTTCAAAGTCGCTGGATGAAAGCGAATCGGCTGGTATTGGAGCCGATGAATCGGATTTTGCATCTTCAAAGGTGAATACTTCCTTTTCTTTCATAGACTGGTCGTCAGTTTCCTGCATTAATGTACCACAGCCAGATAAATAGATAACCGCGAAGAGTAAAACAATAATTGCAGAAGATTTTCTTTTCATATTTATTTATGTTCTTCTTTTGATAACTCTTTAATAAGATAATAAACCTACAATCAAATTTAATAGATTTATGATGAGTTAATCAAGAGAAATGATTATTAACTTAATGATAAAAAAAGAGGGATGGTAAGAACCATCCCTTATTAAATCAAAACTGAAGATTTTTGAATGTATCTTTAGACAGTACAGGAAATCCGAATGAATCTTTTTGAATTTCTTTTGCAAGTAATGTCGGAATTGACGGCAAATAAACCTGTGAAATATTAGCTCCAAATTTAACATTGATTACTTTTATGAATTCATTTGCAATGATACCCTGTCCCCTGCTTGAAGGATGTACACCGTCAAGGCTGAATAAACCACCCGAAATATAATCAGTCTTAAATGTAATTCCGTCTATTACTGTCCCACCTGAAGCATCATTCTGTTTGAATGCTTTGAATATTGCATTCATATCTACTATTCCAAACCCCTTAACCGCAGCCATTGAGGAAATCGCAGCATTATACTGCGCAATAACACCTGAAACAGTCGTTGCTTCCGCTGAATCCAGAACAACATCATTCGGGAATGGTTTTGATGGTAACGTTCCTATGCCTGTCGGATTGCCAATTGCAGGATCTATAATAAGCTCTGCCGCCCTGAGTGTAATATAATTTGAAGCAAGCGAAGCTAATACAACTTCATTATTTGAATTTTGTATATAAACACTTGCAGGATATCCTTTCTTACGTAATAATGGACCAACAGTTGTAAGAAACGGGACAGACGAAACATCAGGAATATTTGCAACAACAACTTTTGCTCCCAGAGTAGCGAGGCTGTCCAGAGTCATGCTGTATAATGCCTGAAAATTTGCTACCGGAGTATAAGGTACAACGCCACCAGACGTAGCATGTCCTAGAATATCATTATTCCCAATCCAAAGAGTAACAAAAGTAGCTTTTAATGCTTTTGCCTGTTGGAATTGCGAACCAATATTAAGCGCGCTGTTTCTTAAGATAACGTCAAACAGCGGATTAGCTGACGCACCGTTAACTTTTGTAAAGCAGTTATCTTTATTTGTTGCATTTAGAACATCATATAAAAACGCACCCGGAATACCAAGGTTATTGTATGGTGTAGCATAACTAATATTCAGTGGAATGCCTCTATTAGGATTGTTAATAATGACTGGATCACCGGCAGTTGTAAAATTTGTTAATTCCATTCTGTCTCCGGTCCCTGGGTCTGAAAATAAAGGCTGCTGAAAATCAACTTTTACCTGCTTTGCAATAAGGTTTCCGAATGAATATATCTGCGCTGAATTATATAATGCCCCTGACTGATATCCTGCCGTTATGCTATTGCCGATAGTTACGAACTTAGAGAAATCAGCACTGCCGGTATTTGCCACAGGCGGTTCCATATTGGTTTCTTTTTTACAGCCACCCAGCGCCAAAATAAAAATGAGAAGAAATGTATAGAGATAAAAAAACTTTTTCATTGAAGTTACTCCATTTTTAATTGTTATTACAAATAATATTTTCTATGACTTTGTTGTTGAAGAGAATTACTAAAAGTTATATCCAATACCTAAACTGACAGCCGGGATATCCATTCCATGAGTACCATTATATTTTGTATCAGATGCAGTTGTGATTACCCTGTCCTTGCCAAAAAGATATTCATAACCGGCATCGATAGTAAAACTGCTGAATGAATAACTTGCACCGACTGCAACACCATTATATGATATGCTTGGGAATAAAATATTATAAGTTTCATCCGGAGCAGGAGCAGGATCGATATAAAATCCGCCTCTTACTGTAAAATCTTTTGTAAGAATGTATTCAGAACCTAATCTGAACTGAGTTGCATCTTTCCAGTTCAGTATAAATTTGTTCTTGCCAGTCGGAGTTGTAAGACTGACCCATTTTTCGTTCTTGAATTTCGTATCAAATTCTGTTTCGCTCTTCGACCACTGACTTAACTGCACATCTACTGTAATTACCCATTCAGGCATTGGTCTGATTGCAATACCGCCGGCAATCCATAACGGCCAGGCTACATCACGATCAAAATCCGTTGTTTCGGGAATGTTCTGCAACGGAACTCTTGGCATTAAAGTATTTGAAGCGTTACCGCTCATTGTAACCTTAGTCTTTGTTCTGACAGATGCACCAATACTGAGCATATCATTAACTTTGTATAATGCCCCGACTGTTATACCATAACCTAACCCGGTTGATGATTCTTTGTACTGCCCGACACCAAGTAGATCATTTGTTTCAGGCCGGCTTAAATCAAACATACCGTAAAATATATTCACGGCAATGCCGGCTGATAAATCATCGCTAAATTTATAAGACACAGCGGGAGAAATATTGACAACAGCAATTTTGCTTTTCCATATCATTTCCTGACCCATTGAATAAGCTTTCATATCAGCTCCGTTCCATTCCGCGCCAAGTCCAGCAGGTACATAAACACCAAAACCGAATGTAAAATCTTTAAGCGGCTCAAAACCAATATAACCCATAAGATTTGGTGAGATATAATGGTTCACCTCTGTTTTTGTATTTACATAAGGCTTTTCAGATTTGAATGTTCCCAAAGGAATAACATCGGTCGAGAAGACACCAATGTAATTCCCCTTAAGCTGACCAATGCCGGCAGGATTCCAGTATATTGTGGAATAGTCATTAGCTAAACCCACAAAAGCGCCACCCATTCCAAGTGCTCTTGCACCAACGCTGTTCAAACTAAGTCCGTTTGAAAATATTGATGCGGAAGTAACGATAAATAACGTTAAAAAAACAAGTATTACTTTTTTCACAAAACCTCCAAATAAATTGTTTTAATTAAATAATCTGATAATTTAGTAACTGACCTGTAACTACTTCTACTCAATGATAAATAGAAATGTAGTCTTTTCCTGCCAACAAACTTTCCTTAATGCAATTATTATTTCCTCAGCCTCCTTGTTATTAAAATGAAATATATTAAAAATACCCTGAGAATCATTTTTACAAAAATATTTACACTCTCCAGATACATTTTTTTTTACTTTCAAAGGAACCAGGTGATTCTTTAGAAGGTAAAACAAGGGCATCCGAGAGTCAAAGAATACACTCAGAGAGTCAAAGAATACACTAAAAGAGTCAAAGAA
>JBAXDX010000142.1:0-3802 GCA_037140715.1 Ignavibacteria bacterium | reverse complement strand
CCAGGGTATTCAGTCCGTACTGAATTATTATATTTCTTAATTTTTCTTTCATTTTACCTCAGTAATAATATTGTTAACTTTAAGCTAAAATTTCTCCTTCAGCTTTCCCAAAATTGATTTTATTTCCGGTTATGATACCTGCGCTCTTATTCGGTTCCACTTCGTTCTGAGTTCCGTCCGGTTTTTGTAAAATCCATTTCTGGTCCGATGTATTTTTCAAGCCCCAGATATCCGGATGCCGGGGATGGCGCGTTACTTCCGCTATGGTTTTAGAAAAATCCCAGTCATTCTCGGCGTGATGCGGAAATAATTTTGTATCTGAATTCAAAACAATGGTTGAATTTGAGATACGAATTTTTGGAGGGACTAAAATAGTACGCTTACAGTGACAGCATTTATATTCATGACCTGCTTTCAAAATAGAAGGGTCATAGAAATTCTCTTGTCCGCAGTCTCCGCATTTTATAATAGAATCCCTCAGTTTTATCATACTCTGACGCCACTGGCTTTCTCTTACTCTTCCATTCAGAGGGTCCTTTAACCCGTCGGTAAATGCCTTTGTAAATAAGTCTTTGATTTCCTGAGGATAAATTTTCCAGTATATATCAGCATTATCATGCAGTCCCGGCACCGGTCTGTTGGAATCATCACCGGGATCAAAAATAAAAAGCGGTTCTGTTCCATACAGTTTATTTCTTGCAGGCAGATCCAGACATTTGATGGAAGCTTCTCTTTTACCATCGAGCGGATGACTTATCATCAGCATATAAAAAAGAAGTACAGCAAGCGAATATAAATCAGTTGATGCACCCGGTTTGGCTTCTCCCCTGACTATTTCCGGAGCCATAAAACTTGGTGTTCCCAAAACGCCGCAGTCAGTCTGCTGGTCATATCCTGCGTTATCATTATCACAAATTAAAATATCGCCATTCTCCGGGTCAAAGAATAAGTTGCCAAATGAAATATCTCTGTAGCTGTAGCCCTTTGAATGCAGCTGAAGAAAACTATCCGTGAGCTGATAACAGGCGGTAATCAGGCTATAAAATGTGGGGTCAATTCTCCTTTTCATAAGATCTATTATGCTTTTGTATCTTTCATCCCTCAGAGGCATAATATATCCATAGCCTTCATTATTATCACACGTTACTAAATCCTGCGGCCACAGGAATTTGTCATTCGGCGTTCCCCTTTTAATAAGAATATCCAGGTTCTTTCTTTGAGCTTCTGTTGCAGTATTCGGTAAATACCATTTGACCGCCTGTTTAGTCCCGTTCAGATTAACCTTATAAACTTCTCCCTGTCCGCCCCCTCCTATATAATCTTCAATGATACATTGCTGGGCGGAAATTACTGTTTTTACGATTTGCTTATTTTTTAACATCTGTTGCATAAAAATTCCATTTTAGTGTGTTTTTTCTAAATTATATTATGTGGTAATGTATAAGTCTGTTGTTTAATTTAAGGGCAATTATTAAAAATTAAACCAGCGGTTATATCATCTCCGCTGCCATTTTTTGATACATCATTCAGCCAGGCTTCAAGGTTATCATCTACATAATTGGTTCCCTCATGCCTTAAAATTTCCAGATAATCAGTCCCGATTTTTGCGAAGTCATTATCATTTGCATACGAATTGGAGTAGCCGTCAGTTGAGACAATAATTAACCTGGGAGGTTGTGAAACTACTGTCTGAAAACGAATGTAAAACTCTTTCCATGCATCTTTTGAACAAAGAGAAGTAGTCTCATTTGCAATCAGACGGGAATCTTTTGGAATTGGTCTGAATGTTTCTCCATCGTCATTAACACACAGGATGTCCCCATCCCCTAACTGCATATACAAAATAAAGTATTCTGTAATCAAAACTGATAACAGAGTAGCTCCATAAATTATATAGGGATTTCCCGTCAATTTCTCTAAAGCGCCTTCGCCCCTTTCATCTGACAGTTTTATCTTTTCTTCCTGTGTAACCGGATTCTGGTTATAATGTTCATCAATTTTCTCCCTCCATTTTTTTACTAATTTCGATGGGAGCTTTTCTTCTGCCCAATGTTTTACAGTGCTTATATCATCGATACTTGTGATATTACCAATATCCCTTAAAAATTCAACTGCCAGCTCAACGGCAATTTCAGAACCAGTATTACTTCTGAAAGAATTACTGCTTCCATGACCGTCAGATATTGCTAATATTACAGTATGAGGGTTTATATTTATATCAGAATGGAGGAATGCATCCTGATTTGGTAAATTGTTTCGGATATGAGAATTTCCCCTTACACTCTTAACTGCTATTTCCCATTTTTTTTTATCAGTCATGATGGTTACCAGACATCATTGGCAGGATCTGACGGATTATTTACCTGAGCAACCGGTACCGGAATATTTAATAGAGAGTTCTGTTTACCAATTACCTGGCTTGAAGGAGCTGAGGCAGATTTTAGAACTGCAGTAGATACCCATCTTATATGATTAACCAGAGCCTCAGGATTATTAGCCTGCAATGGTTTTAATTCATTATGCCCGATAAATTTCTGTAAGATATTAAGGTCAGCGTCATCGCCGATGGCTATTGAAATTCTGACAGCCTTTTTACCCCAGCCCTGTGCCATTAATTCTGCAAGTCCCTCTTCAAATTCATCTGTAGGCTGTCCGTCAGAAATCAGGACAAGCACCGGAGGCAGTGCTCTGTCACTCATAGGAGGCATCTTTAGCTGATCTGCGACCATTTTAAGTGCCCTTCCCAAATCAGTTACGCCGTCAGCCTGCAGATCGAGCCATTTAAATTCATCAACAGGAACCGGCTGTTCAATATGCCACCTGGCTCCTGTCGAAAACTTTATTGCCCTGACAAGTACCTGTGCATTTGGATTTTCATCAGCAACTTTTTGCATGTGGGGAATAACCTCACGAATTGCATGATTTAACGCCTGAATTTTTCCATCGACTGACATTGACCCCGAACAATCTGTAATCCAGATAAAATGCAGAGGTCTTACTGCTAATTCACCACCTAGTTTTGTTGCCATTTTAGTTTCCTTTTGTTTTAAAATCATAAAAATGTTGTTTATTCAATTCACTTTCTTTTCCTGAAAGGTTATTGGCAATATATAATATTATTATTAGAAAAACATCGGTATAAGTACGTAGAACCATGCGAACGATTACGTAGGACATCTGGCAGAGGAGAAGGCAGAGGCAAAGGTAAAGATAAAGGCAGAGATAAAGAGACCCCCGCGGAATCTATTGTGTTTTACTTTATCTTATCTTATGTTACGCAAGTCGGGTAAAAGAGTGGCTGTGTCTTACCGTTATCAAAGCGACACAACCGCCCCCCCCTTTACTTGTAGTTTGAGATGATATCAAGAACTATGACAATTTAAGTGTAAGTTAAACCGTCTTATCTATGATAGACCCCTGCCCGTTCAACTGAGCAGTATTCGGCTTAGTCTTGACGTCATCCGCGTCATTATCCATTTCGAGTTTTTCGGCCTGAGTAGTAGTATTTTTACTCTGAACATCGGAAATGCCCACAGTACTCTGAGGGGGGATAGGTGAAGAATTGACGCTGTTGATACCTGACATTTTAGTACTCCTTATATGATTTTATAGAATTGATTTATATACCGTGCTATTACAAGGTATTTATTACAACCCATTATCGAGAGTAGTAACAAAAAGTTTATGTCCAACGTGGACAAGCCACAGCCTGCGGGGTTTCATAGCAGTGCAAAGATGCACGGCAGTGCAAAGACGCACGGCAGCAAAGACGCACGGCAGCAAAGACGCACGGCAGCAAAGA
>JBAXDX010000141.1:0-3996 GCA_037140715.1 Ignavibacteria bacterium | reverse complement strand
TTTGTAGAAAAGCATGGTGGCAGAATCCGGGTGGAAAGCGAGAAGGAAAAGGGAACTACTTTTTATTTTACTATTCCGGTAGCGGGGTAAAGATAAAGGCAGAGATAAAGTAAAACACAGTAGATTCCGGGGACTTCAATGTTGTCAGGATTAATACCGTATTGCTGTTTTGTCCGGCAGGCTTTGCCACATCGCTAATATATCACGCCCCTACAGGGCTTCGATGTGTCGGGAATTGGTGATTTATTATTTGTGTTTGCCCTGAAGGGGCAAAATATAACAGCACAGGGCATCCGCCCTGTGAAAAATAAATTCCCCCACATCCCCAACGCCCTGAAGGGGCGTAATAAAAGTTTTCTGTCTTAACCTGACAACATTGGGGTTCTCTTTGCCTCTGCCTTTTTACTAATTTAAACTAACATGCAGACTCAAAAAAATAAATACATCACTCCCGAAGAATATCTGGAAATAGAACGCAAAGCAGAATTCAAAAGTGAATATTATAATGGCGAAATGTTTGCCCTTGCCGGCGCAGGCAGACAGCATAATATTATCAATATTAATATAGGGTCCTCTCTTAACAACCAGTTAAAAGATAAACCATGCGAAGTTTATGTGAACGATATGAGAGTATTTATTGATGAGCTTAAGTTTTACACCTATCCTGATGTTGTAGTTGTCTGCGGAGAACCTGAATTTAAGAGTAATGAAAATCCGGATACTCTGATTAACCCGGTCATTATAATTGAAATACTTTCGAAATCTACTGAAAAATATGATAAAGGCACTAAATTTAATTTCTACCGGAGGATCAGTTCGCTTAGGGAATATATACTGGTTTACCAGGATGAATTCCTTGTCGAGCAGTTCATTAAAATCACCGAAAATGAGTGGAAACTAAAAATTTACAATAAACCGAACATGACTGTCCTGCTTGAAAGCATTGATTGCCACCTGCCGGTTCAGGATGTTTATCATAAGGCAGAGGCAAAGATAAAGTAAAACACAGTAGATTCCGCGGGGTTCTCTTTGCCTTTATCTTTACCTGTTCCTATAAACCAGAAACGTTTTAACTATTCCGATGCGCTTAAAAAAAGAAATAACAGAATTTATCAGACAATACTCAGAAGAAAATTTTTTCAATGCAAAGGTATATTTGTTTGGCTCAAGGACAGATGACAATAAAAAAGGAGGCGATATCGATATTTTGATATTAACAGATGAAAAACTGAGATTTTCAGACCTCTCGAAAATGCGGATTAATTTTCGTAAACTATTCGGCGAACAGAAAATCGACCTGGTTAATTTTACATATACTGAAACAGACCCATTTAAAGATATTGCACTGCATCAGGCCATAGAGTTATGATTGATGAAAAATATTTACTCCAGCTAAAAAAAGAGCTTGGCGACCTGCTTACAGCAACTGAAAGCCTTAACAGATCGTTTCTTAAGTGCCAAAGTATTAGTATCAAAGAGGTCTTTAGTTTTGAAGAGCAGGAATCATTTGATTCTTTGTCTTCAAAATTTGCCAGAACTTCCGATATTTATACACAAAAAATCCTGAAAACAATTTTTCTTTTATTGCATGAAAATCCACGTTCCTTTATAGATAAGGCTAATCTTGCAGAAAAACTTGAAATTATTCCATCGGCAGACGATATTATCCTTATCAGGGATCTGAGGAATGAAATTGTGCATGAATATATTCTTTTGGAATTATCCCGAATCTATAATGAAATATTTTTGCATTACAGCAAACTGATTTCGGCTGTCGAAATGACAAAAATATTTATAAACAACCGGAACTGGGGATAGAAAAGGTAAAGATAAAGGCAGAGTAAAGCACAGTAGATTCCGGGGGTTCTCTTTATCTTTACCTTATAAAATATTTGCAAATAATCGAAGTATAGATTAAGTTTACAATATGAACAACGTAGTAAAGGAGCAGGTAAAGGCAGAGTCTTAAGAAGAAATTAAGAGAGTTATTTATGTTAAATACAATAGAAGCTATTTATAAAAACGGGAAATTAGTTCTGCTTGATAAAAATATCAGGCTTAAGAATGCCAGGGATTAATTACAGTCCTGAAAGAAGAACCAGAGGCGGATAAAAAAAAGGGTGTCAGCGGAAAAGAGTTGCTGAAATATAGAGGTACCCTTAAAAGCTTTAAAGAAGATGCTGTGAAATACCAGAGAAGAATCAGAGATGAATGGTAAATTTTTTCGGAACAGGTAAATATAATGAGTTCCATGTGTCTTGAAAGAGAATTATCATTTGAACCGGTAGCTATACGTGCCTGGGCCGAAGGCAGAATGATTTTTATTGAGCTTACTGACAGCAGAATAATAGGATTCCCTGCCGACCGCTTCAAAAGATTAAAGAAGTCTTCTGATGAACAATTAAAGCAGGTACAGACACGGCTTAATGGTTATGCTCTGCGATGGGAAGGAATCGATGAGGATTTAACAGTACCGGGAATCGTAGCCGGTAATTTTGAACTTTCCGTAGCGTCATAAAGGCGAAGGAACAGGTAGAGGCAAAGTAAAGCACATAAAGCCCGGAATTGCCTTTATCTTTACCTCTTCCTCTGGTTTTTCTTTGATGATTTGAGTTGAACGATTATCTTTAATTAAGAGTCAGATGCTAAATGCTCGATAAAATACAAAATTGTTATAGCTCAGGTAAAATTTTATTTTCGAAACATGCCAGAAACGAAATGGATAATGAAGAATTTGGCGTTATTTTAGAACGGGAAGTAAATCAGGCAGTAATGAGCGACAAAATAATTGAGGAATACCACGATGACGAACCTTACCCCAGTTGCCTTATTTATGGAAAGACAAAAGAAGAAAGACCTTTGCATATTGTGTGCGCTTATGCATCAGAAGACAATCTTATAATAATAATTACCGTCTATCAACCAGACCCTGCCAAATGGATAAATTATGAAAGGAGAAAGATATGAAATGCGTAATTTGTAAAAGTCCCGATATTACGCTGAAAATGGTCGAAGAAGAAATTAAAGTTAAAAATGATATTATTCTTTATCCGGTTGAAGTTCTCGTATGCAGCAATTGTACCGAAAGATATTATGATACAAAAATGATGCGTAAACTCGAAGAAATTAAGACCAAAATAGAAAAGAAAGAACTCGCCGTCAAAGATATCGGCAAGGTTTTTCGCGCCAAAGTAAAGGCAGATGTAAAGTAAAGCACAATAGAACCAGGGATTTCCTTTATCTCTGCCTTGCTAAAACGAGGAGGATATGACAAAAAATAAACAGACTGGAATTACGAACAAAGATAAATGATGGCGTAAAAGCTGCCTTCGATAAACTTGTTATTTCAAGCGCTAAGAATGATGAGAATTTGATTTTCGCAAAAAAAGACGGGAAGATATTTTAGTATCCCTGCTAAAAAATTGCTGAAGGCAAAGGAACAGGTAAAGGGAAAGTAAAGCACAGTAGATTCCGCGGGGGGGGTCTCTTTGCCTTCACCTGTTCAAGACAAAGAAGCAGTAAACAATAAATAGAGTTAAAATGAATCGGGAATCTTTTCAAAAAATAGCCAGGCTTCGTGTCCTGGAAGCCCGTAAATTGATGGAAGAAGGGTATTATTGTGGAGCATATTATTTAATTGGCTACTCAGTAGAATGTGCTCTCAAAGCTTGTATCGCTAAACAAGTCAGGAGATATGATTTCCCCGATAAAAAAAATGCAGTTGATTCATTTACTCATGATATTGAAAAATTATTTAGATTGTCAGGTTTATTTACCGATTTTGAAAAAGATAAGAAAACTGGCAGAGAATTAGAAGTAAACTGGACAATAGTAAAAGACTGGAATGAAACTTTTAGATATAATGATTCTGTAACTAAAATTCAGGCAACCGATTTATTTAACGCCTGTACTGGCAGAAAAAACGGAATCTTAACATGGATTAAAAAACGATGGTAACAAACATATTAACTGAAGAAATGGTGCAGAAAGGCGCCG
>JBAXDX010000140.1:0-3996 GCA_037140715.1 Ignavibacteria bacterium | reverse complement strand
TACTTTTAACGGCCTTTTTTTTTGAATTTACTAAAGATATTTTCTTTGCCTTTGCATTTCTCTTTGCATAAATTTAACACTAATGAAAAAGCAGGCTGATTACTAACTTAAAAGGGTGTACGACAAAAAGGCAACCCAATGGACGAAAAAGTATTAGCAGAAATAGTGATGGAATAAGCACTATAATTGAACTATTACGGTCAGTACCGGTAGAAAAGAATCAGGAAGTGCGGCAATGCAGGGAAAAGCTGACAGGGTATTATGAAACGAACAGGAAGCGAATGAGATACAGAACATTTATTGACGCAGGATATATGACTGGTTCCGGAGCAGTTGAATCGGCGCATCGGACGGTAATACAGCAACGCCTGAAATTATCCGGTCAGCGGTGGACCACACTAGGAGAACAGCAGGTACTCAGTTTAAGAGTCGCAAAATATAGTAATTATTGGGACAAGGTCCGCGATTTGACCAGAAATGCTGCTTAGGACATTTTGTCGTACACCCGTAATATCTATAGGGACAGAGGTAATAGTTACTTCCATAGGTAAAACATTTATATGTATAAAAGTAATATCTCAATAAATAAAAGCATTAAAAGGAGCTATATACGCATTATTAAAAAATCAAATCGGAGAATGCCTGTCCAGATTACTTTGGAACTCATTTTGTTATACTACTATAGATTTTGCCTGAGTAGAAATGGCATTTTTTATTTTGATGAATTTTAATCCGGACTAACGATGAATACAGGTCAATCGATGCTTACGATACTTGCGATGGTTCTACTGACCGTTACGATAATCAATGTGAACCGAAATAATCTGACTACTTCAACTGTCTTAGATCAAAACCGAATTGATATTCTTGCCATATCGTTAGCAACCTCAATTATTGAGGACGCAACCAGCCTGGCCTTTGATGAAAAAACTATTGCAGCCGCTGTTGCATCTTCTTCTTCCCTGACCGCAGCCGCTTCGCTTGGAATTGATGGAACAGAAACAGCAGCAAAACCTAATCTCTTCGATGACTTTGATGACTATGGCTGCTACGTTGCTACTCCTAAGAAAGATACTATTGCAGTACCTGGTTCAACAGCAAGTGTAATCTTCTGGACTTTATGCCAGGTGGATTATGTTAACCCTGGTAACCCGAATACTGTTTCAGCATCGCCTACTTATCATAAAAGAATAAAACTCAGGATATTCAGGCCGGGTATGAATGATGCGGCCGGCAAAACCGATACAATTAAAATGACTTCAGTTTATAGTTATTGGTACTTTCGTTAAAAGGAAAAAAACTATGGGATACAGCACATTATTGGATATAGTTGGCTCAACTATTATGGGCGGATTGTTGCTTCTGATATTGATGAGAGTTAATGGTAGCTCGGTTCAGAATACGTATGATCTCAGTGGCGAGAGAATGGTTCAGCAAAATATAATTGAGGTGGTAAGCCTCCTGGAATATGACCTGCGTAAGATTGGCTACTGCAATGATTACACTCAACTTCCCGACCCTGCTGTTGCAATTATAAAAGCAGACTCAACCAGTATATGGTTTTTGACTGATATTGTTGAAAAGCCTGACCATCTTTTTGGTGATGGTGTACTCGATACAATGAAATATTATCTCGGTACGACTTCTGAGCTGACAGCTACACCTAATCCAAACGACAGATATCTTTACAGGGTTGTGAATAGTAATACGGCAAAGGGGGTTAACCTTGGTGTTACACAGTTTAAGTTAACATATTTTGACGTAACCGGCTCAAAGCTTACTACATTACCGGTCAGTCCGCCTTTTGGTATAGCTTCAATCCAGATTGATGTAGGAGTTGAGAATCCGGCCGCCTACGGGCAGGATTATTCATATCAAAAACGTGCCATCTGGCGTCAGGTCAGACTGGCTTCAAGAAATTTTATGCTTAGGTAAGGAATATCTATTATGGGCGGGAAAGCTTCTCTATTGCTTGTGCTTGGATTTACGCTGGTTTTTATGGTCGCCGGACGTAACGCCGGCAACGTTGCTTCATCTACAACAGAAAGTATGGTGAGCTATTACTCAAGTACAAAAGCGCATCATTTGGCTGTCAGCGGTGTTAACCTTGTGGTCAACCAGCTTTTTCTTGATGCTACTATTGCCGATCAGACTTACAGTTTTACCCTCGATGACGGTACTATATCGGTTAATCTTAGTACTACTGATTCATATAAGAATATTAAGAAGCTTACCGCAATCGGAACCTGCAAGGTGTATAAGGACGGTATGGATAAAGATACCACAAACACGATTCAGATTATGCTTAAGCCCAGTATGTTCTCCAAATATGCTTTCTTCTCCGACAATGAAAATAGCGTTTCATGGACGGTTGGAGATACGGCATGGGGACCGGTACATACGAACAATAATTTCAATGTGGCAAATAGACCTGTTTTCTATGGTAAAGTAACCATTGGCGGCAGCGAAGTGAAAGCTTCCGGGGCCAGTCCGCAATATTTAGGCGGACTTCAGAAGAATATTAAAATTCCTATACCGGTTAATGGAGTCTCAAATGTTGCAACGGCCTGCGCAGTTTCGCCGGGCGGTTATAAATTTACCGGCAACCCGCTTATATATCTTGATTTTAGAGGGGACAGTATCCGTTACAGGTTCAACACCACAGGAGCTTATACTTATGTTCTCGCCTCCGCATTTACTCCAAATGGTATTATTTACTGCGAAACTGCAGAGGTACATATTACCGGCAATGCTAATGGCAATGTAAAAGGGAAATATACCATCGCGGCTTCGGGTACCGCAACAGGACTTACAGGTACCGGTAATATTATAATAGAAGATGATATTCTGCTAAATCAAAACCCGCAAACAATCCCGTCATCGACTGATATGCTTGGCATCTGTGCACAAAAGAACATTGTTATAGCCAGAAATACGGCGAATGATGCAGGTCTTACTATCCAGGCCTGCATGTATGCCCAGGAAGGTTCTTTCACCGCTAATCAGTATGATACCAGACCTATAGCAACTTTGCAAATGCTGGGCGGAATTACGCAGAAGACAAGAGGCGCGGTGTCAACCTTCTCCGGGGGTACGCTTTCTACCGGTTTTTATAAAAGATACAAATACGATGTACGTCTTGCCGATTCATATCCTCCCGGCTATCCCGGTTGTGGTACTTTTGAGATTGTTTCCTGGTTCGAATAATGCCAGGTATTCCGTGCTGTTATTTATGAGTAGATTGACTACAAAAATGGCTATTAGCTGTCGAATTTCGGCATTGTTAATTTCCGATATTTTAGGGTGTACGACAAAAAGGAAAAAGGGGAAAAAACAGATAAATCAGGAAAACATCAAAAAGGCAACCCAATGGATGAAAAAGTATTAGTTGAAGTGAATACCAAACAAATAGGACGGGTATGTCATTATTATGGAGAACTGACAGAGTCAGAATTACCTGTGCATAAAGGACAGGAAACGGCAGAAAAGAATCAGGAAGTGTGGCAATACAGGGAAAAGCTGAAAGGGTATTATGAAACGAACAGGAAGCGAATGAGATACAGAACATTTATTGATGCAGGATATATGACTGGTTCCGGAGCAGTTGAATCGGCGCATCGGACGGTAATACAGCAACGCCTGAAATTATCCGGTCAGCGGTGGACCACACTAGGAGAACAGCAGGTACTCAGTTTAAGAGTCGCAAAATATAGTAATTATTGGGACAAGGTCCGCGATTTGACCAGAAATGCTGCTTAGGACATTTTGTCGTACACCCCATAAAATATTTCGTTTGCCTTTTCATTCTCGTTTATATAAATTAGTTGCCAATGAAGAATTTTTGTTAAATGTTGAATTCATATTTTGGGGTGCCTGGTTCAATATACACATTCGACATTTATTTTTGACAGCCCGGCGTTTTGCCATTAAAGAACAAGATTAATGGGTCTATGTTGTTTATAGTGGGTAAAAAGAGAAAAGCAGAGTAAATTTGGA
>JBAXDX010000139.1:0-4011 GCA_037140715.1 Ignavibacteria bacterium | reverse complement strand
GGCCGGAATCAAAACGAAGAAAAATTATATCCAAACGGCGGGAAATTATATCTATGCGGCGGCGGCGTCTTTCAATGCAGTGAATTTTAGAATCAACGCAGTCAAATTTTATATGTATGCGGTCGAAATTTAAAGCTGTGCGGCCGCTGCGCCTGTCCGGTTACTCAAAATTTATAGTTGCGGGATGAAATTTTATATGTATGTGATGAATTTAAACAGCTTCGCGGCCGGAATTTCAGGATTAAAATTTCCGTTGCTGTAAGTCTGACCGGCCGGAAGAAGAATCCGGACATATTTATTACAGTATTTTTTGTAAACAGGTAGCCGATAAATTATTCTCTTAAATGGAAATTCGTCAGCATTCCGCTTATGTGAATTTGAATGGCAGATAACCGGTGGGTGTACGAGACAAATTCTCCTCTTGGCCGTTAGTCCCGACAACAAGCCGGGGCGGGGCTATGTTATTGCCCGTATAACAGCAGAAATGGATGGTCTGTAATTTTCTTAATCATACTCATACTCATAATCATAATCGCTTTTGGGGAAAATGAGTATGATTAAGATTAAGATTAAGATTAAGAGGAGAATTTATCGTACACCCGCCAAGTGACTTACAGGCTAAGAACTATTTTCTAATTGATATACAGTATATTTTTAGCTAATTTTGACAACCACATAACAGGATAAATCGATGGTTTCCAGCATGACCGGTTTTGGAAAAGGCTCGGCTCAAAATGATAATACTATTGTTGAGGCAGAAATAAAGAGCGTAAATAGCAGATACCTTGAAATTTCTCTGAAACTGCCTAAAAATTTACAGAATAAAGAATATGAAATCAGGGAGTTAATCAGGAATAAAGTTAAGCGCGGAAAAATTCTTATTACTGTTCAACTGAAACGTAATGGATTTGAGAATAATAAACCGGCGTTTAATAAGGAGAACCTGGGACATGCGATTGAGTTTCTTAATAGTTTAAAGAAAGAAGCTAAGATTCAGGATGAAATTACTCTTAGTCATTTACTTTTATTTCAGGATACATTCTTTGAAGATGCGTCTGAGGAATCTGAAAATGAATATGAACTGACCCGGGAAGCTCTGAATGAAGCTTTGTCCGAACTTATTGTGATGCGTAATAAAGAAGGGGAGGAGCTTTCAAAAGATCTGCAGTTTAGAATATCTAACATAGAGCAGACGGTTGAGACGATAGAACGGCTTAGTAAATCAAGCGTAATTGAATATTATGATAAGATAAAAGAGCGTGCGAAGCAGATGCTTAACGATATTTCGGCTTATACAGACAGGCTTGAGCTTGAGCTGGCGTTGTTAGTCGATAAGTCGGATGTTACTGAAGAATGCGTAAGGTTAAGAAGCCATACTAAGTTCTTTCTTGAAAACTTAAAAAATACAGCCGAGGCAGGACGCAAGCTTAATTTTATGTGTCAGGAAATTAACCGCGAAGCTAATACTATCGGCAGCAAATCCTTATCTACGGAAATCTCACATTATACGGTGTTTATTAAAGAAGAGCTTGAGAGGATTCGCGAACAAATTCAGAATATTGAGTAGTAATTGTATAAATATAAAGGTGCAATATTTGTTTTTTCGGCTCCCAGTGGCACCGGAAAGACTACGATAGTTAAGAGCATACTTAACGATTTTAGCGAAATTATTTTTTCCATCTCTACAACTACGCGCAGGAAAAGGGATAATGAAACTGACGGCAAAGATTATTTTTTTATCTCCGAGGAGGAGTTCTTAAAGAAAATAGAGGCGGATGAATTCATAGAATGGGAGAAGTTTTATGATTATTACTACGGGTCGCTAAAAAGCTTTGTAGATATAAATATTAAACAGGGCAAATCAGTTTTATTTGAACTTGACGTAAATGGTGCGCTTAATATAAAAAGAGTTTATCCGGAAGCTGTTCTGATATTTGTAATGCCGCCGAGCATCGCTGAGTTAAAACGTCGCCTAGATAACCGTGGCACCGAGAATGAAGCGGATTTTGCGAAAAGGATTGAACGCGCTGAGATGGAACTTAGCTTCAGGGATAAGTTTGACCATATAGTGGTAAACGATGAACTGGAGCATGCGGTTGCCTCAGTAAAAGATATTTTAGAAGAAAATTTATATAAAATAAAAAGGAACTGAACAAATGCGAATTACGCCAATTGATTTACGCGATATCGATAAACGCGCTGCAAACGTTTATGAAGCTATTATTGTTATCGGTAAGGAAGCCAGAAAATTAAACGAAGAACAGCGTCTTGAGTATAATACGCTTGTTAACACTATTCCATCAAAAGGTATGGACGATGACAACGAAGATGTTGATAATCCGGATCAGTTAAAAGTATCGCTTGAATTTGAAAAACGTCCTAAGCCGCATATTAAATCATTAAATGATTTTTTAGACGGGAAAATTGAATTCCGCTATAAAAATGATAAATGATATTTTCTCAGGCAGGAAAATTATACTTGGCGTTACGGGCGGGATAGCTGCCTATAAAAGTTGTTTATTAGTACGAAGTCTTATCAAACGCGGAGCGGAAGTCAGAGTAATTATGACTCCCTCCGCCTTAGAGTTTATCACCCCGCTTACATTTTCTACCCTTTCCGGAAACGAAGTAATTGTTAATATATTCCCTGAGTCACAAAAGCAGGGCGCGCATCTTAATACGTGGCATATCGGGTACGCTCTTTGGTCCGACCTTATGATAATTGCGCCTGCGACAATAAACACGGTAGCAAAAATCGCGGGCGGCTTTGCTGATAACGCTCTTACAACTGTCGTGGCGGCGTTGCGTTCGTCGCTGATTGTTGCGCCCGCGGCGGATATGGATATGTACAATAATAAAATTACCCGCGCTAATATCGAAAAGCTGAAAGAACTTACCGGCGCATACATTGTCGAGGCGGAAAAAGGGGAGCTTGCCAGCGGGCTGTCGGGTATCGGGCGCATGGCTGATACGGATAAAATTATAGACGTAGCTGAACTTATTCTTTCGGGACTGAAGCAGGATTTAGCAGGCAGAAAAATTGTTATCACGGCAGGTCCCACGTTTGAAGATATTGATCCTGTGAGGTTTATCGGGAATCGTTCATCGGGCAGGATGGGATATGAAATTGCAAAGGTGGCATTCCTGAGAGGCGCGGAAGTAACTCTGATATCAGGACCTTCGGCGGAAATTTGTTATCCTGAAATCAGGAAAATTAAGGTGCGCTCCGCAAAGGAAATGAAAGAAGCGGTCATAACCGAACTTGAGAAAAATGATATTCTCATTATGTCTGCCGCCGTTGCCGATTACAAGCCTGAATCTGTTTCTTCCTATAAAATTAAGAAAGAGGATTCGCTAAAGTCAGTCAGTCTTATACAGACAGACGATATACTCTCTTCGGTCAGTCACGAGAATAAAATAATTATCGGTTTTGCTCTTGAAACAGATAACGAAATTCAGAATGCCGGGCGGAAGCTTGTTTCGAAAAATCTTGATATGATTGTGCTTAACTCGCTTAATGATATAAACGCGGGATTTGAGTGCAGGACGAATAAAGTTACAATAATTAAAAAGTCGGGAGAGAAAAAAGGATTCCCCCTTTTAAGTAAATTCCAGACCGCAAATAACATTCTTTCAGAATTACTTAGTCTTTAAAAACGATGTGGCAAGTCATCCAGAAATTTATAGAAGTCTTAAAAGATCAGGAAGATATTTTCGGAACGGAGATGTTTGAGAAATCCGTTTTTAATAAAATCAGTATTGATTTCGTTCCCTCTCCTCAGATAACTAAAGAAAGCAGAAAACCAATGGAATCCGAATTAAATAAACAAGCATTTCTAAGTGCAAAAACCCTTGAAGAATTAAATAAATTTATGACTGACTGCCGTCAGTGTCCGCTTGCCGCAACGCGTAAGAATATTGTTTTTGGTTCAGGCAATCCGAATGCTGATGTTATGGTTATAGGCGAAGCTCCGGGTGCGGACGAGGATGAGCAGGGGTTCCCTTTTGTAG
>JBAXDX010000138.1:0-4079 GCA_037140715.1 Ignavibacteria bacterium | reverse complement strand
AAATAAATCTATGCAGTACAAATATATATTTTTATGATTATTAAAATCTATCAAAACAGAAAATAAACTATGATTTTATTTAAATATCTGTGTAATAAAATTTAATAATTGAGTATCAATCCCTAAATTGGTATATTTTATCATTCAAACATGGAGAAAAATTGCGTATTCTTGTTAGTAATGATGATGGAATTGATTCGCCTGGTATTCAGGTTTTAGCTAAAGCATTAGGCGAAATTGCGGAGGTTACGGTAGTTGCTCCTCATCAGGAACAAAGCGCCGTTGGACATTCGATAACTATGCAGACACCTCTCAGAATTACTGAACATTACAGGGACGGCAGTTTCTTTGGCTATGCCGTTAACGGCACTCCGGCCGATTGTGTCAAGATTGGTATAAGAAATATTATGCGAATACCTCCCGACCTTGTTGTTTCCGGGATTAATCACGGTTCTAATACCGCTATTAGTATAATCTATTCCGGAACTGTGTCAGCAGCACGTGAAGCTGCAATAATGGATATCCCTTCGATGGCGGTATCTATTTGCAGCTATGAAGCAAAGAACTTTGATTTTGCCGGTAAAGTCGCGCAAATAATGGCTCCGCTTGTTCTTATGAAGGGAAATGATATTTCTAAAGGTACTCTGCTAAATATTAACATTCCTGATATACCTGCCGGACAGATAAAAGGTTTTAGACTGACAAAACAGGGGAAATCCAGATGGGATGATTTTTACGAAGAAAGACAAGACCCTTATGGCAGAAATTATTACTGGCTTAAAGGCGAACTTGTCGAAGTTGATAAGGAATTAGATACTGATCAGTTCGCCGTTAAGAATGATTATGTCTCGGTTACTCCAATTCATTTTGACCTTACTGATTACGAAACTTATAATAAAATGAAAAACTGGCAACTGGAGGAGCTAATCTATGGAACAAACCTATAATATATTTAAGGGCGATACCTTTACTGTTAATTCATTGGGAAATAATCAGGACGTGGTAACTTTCGACCAGGGACTTATCAGTCGCCAGGCGGGGGAACTTTATATTTAATGTTTAATATTGATAATATCAACCTTAGTCTTTCCTATAGCCCTGTTTATTTCTTCATCGGGTTGATTCTTATAGCTGCCTATACTATTTATTCATACAGATATACAACCCCGCCGGTAGCTCCGCTGTTTCGTTTTGGTCTTATATCATTAAGAACAGCCGCTTTGCTGATGATTTTATTTGTCATATTTGAACCTGTCCTGAATCTTTCCCGGAAATCAATCGTTAAGCCGGTTAATCTTATCTTTGTCGATAATACAAGATCAATTCTGATTGAAGACGGAACTAAAAGAAAAGAAACTGAAACAGAATTTCTTAAAAAACTTTCGCAAAGCCGGATAAAAAATAATTCAGAGTTATATTCATTCGGAACAGAAGTAAAAAGAGTATCTATCGACAGTTCCGGCAGTTTTACATTTAACAACGGTTCGACAAACTTCTCTAAAATTTTTAGTGGCATTAAGGCAGATGAAAAAAATATTTCGTCTGTTACAATTGTAAGTGATGGAGTAATAACTGACGGAGCTAATCCGGTTTATCAGGCTGAAAAGCTTTCTATACCAGTCTATACTGTCGGAACAGGTGATACAACAAAAAAAGATAATCTTGCTGTAAGCCGCGTTCTGTTTAATGAATACGTTTATACCCGGAACCAGACTGTTATAAATGCAGTAATTACAAATACCGGCTTTAATAATAAAACTGTGCTGTTAACTCTGCTCGAAGATAACTCACAGATTTATCAGCAGGACGTAAAGCTTTCAGCTAGTGGAATAAATAATTTTAATATCCCATATACTCCTAAAAGTCCGGGCGAGAAAAAACTTATGCTTAAGGTAAGTGAGCTTGCCGGCGAGTTTACTTATGTTGATAATAAGAAAATTTTCTACATCAACATCCTGAACAATAAGTTTAATACGCTTATTATAGCCGGCAGTCCTTCAGCCGATTTATCATTTATCCGCAATACGCTACAAATGGACGAGAATCTGAAGGTACAGACTATTACTCAGGTCGCTCCGGATAAATTTTTAGAAAATGTAAATCAGAACAGACTGATAGACAGTTCCGGCATAATATTTCTAATTGGATTTCCTTCCTTACAGACACCTGACGCGCTGCTTCAGCGTGTACTGAAGGAAATCCGCGACCGTAATAAACCCTGTTTTCTGGTAATTTCAGCCTCTACTGATTTTAACAGACTGAAAGCGTTTCAGGCAGAACTGCCGTTTACCATCGGCAAAATAAATACCGGGTTTACCGATGTTCAGCCGAACGTGGCAACTGACCCGGACAATCCTCTGCTTCAAAATAATTCGAATAATACTCTTGAAGCATGGAATAATTTGCCACCGGTTCCAAAGCCAAACGTTGAACTATCGGCTAAGCCTGAAAGTAATATTCTGTCAAAGATAAAAATAAATAATATTCCGTTAAACGCTCCCCTGCTTCTTTCGCGTAAGATGGGAAGCAAACGCTCAATAGCCATACTCGCGAAGGATGTCTGGCGCTGGAAACTTCAGACGGCAGAGAAGAAACTCGATGTTTTCGACCGTTTTATCCTGAGCGGTATTAAATGGCTTAACATGCGCGAAGATCAGAAACAGGTCGATATCAGAACTGTAAAAAAAATCTATTCACCCGGAGAACCCATTGAGTTTACAGCCCGGGTTTATGATGAAACATTCAATCCGCTTGACAACGCAGAGGTAAATGTTTCTGTAAAATCAGGCAGTGAGAATTATTTGGTCAGTATGAACCCATTAAGCAACGGATTATATGAGGGTTCGCTGATAACCAGCAAGTCCGGAGACTATTCTTATTCCGGTGAGGTAAAAATGAATGAACGCATTATCGGTAAGGATGCAGGCAGATTCAATGTCGGCGATGTGGACATGGAATTGATAAATCCCCGAATGGATAAGGATTTCCTTTTACTGCTTTCCAGGCAGACCGGAGGAAAATTCTTCTACGGCAAAAACTATGACCGGTTGTTCGATGTTCTTCAGGAACTGAATTTACAGAAATCAAAAGATAAAATAACGTCAGATGAAATAATTCTCTGGTCCAGCGAATGGATGCTCTCGCTGATCATCCTTCTGTTTTCCGTTGAATGGTTCCTGCGCAAACGGGCAGGAATGTTATAATGATAAATAAATCCATTACTGCACTGCTTGATTTTATACTACCGAGAATTTGCGTTTCCTGCGGACATAAACTTTCTTTGTATGAAAAAATCATCTGCCCGCTGTGCAGTAATTCAATTGAATATGTTTCTGAAGAACTTATTGAACATGAATTTAGAAGAAAATTCTTCAATGACGGGTATATTTCAGGGCTGTTTTCACTTTATCAGTTTGAAAAGGGAGAGGCAGTTCAGGATCTGATTCATTCTCTTAAATATCATGGAAGATTTCAAAATGGAATATATCTTGGCGAAAAGTTAGGTCAGACGGCGTTAGATAAACTGAATCAATGGAGAATAGATGTGATAATTCCGGTTCCGCTTCATACAGTCAAAAAAGCTGAAAGAGGATTTAACCAGTCGGATTACATTGCCAGAGGTCTTAACAAGGTAACTTTGATTCCATATCAGTTTCATGCGTTAAAAAGAATCCGCCATACTGAATCTCAGACTAATCTGAATGCAGTTCAAAGAAAAGAAAATCTAAAGGATGCTTTTAAGGTTATAAGAAAAGATTTAGTTACAGGCAGAAATATAGCCGTTCTTGATGATGTAATCACAAGCGGAAGCACAATGACAGAATGCGCAAAAGCTCTGCTCGATAACCAGGCAGCTAAAGTATATGTCCTGTCGGCAGCATTAGCCTGATAATTTGCAACTATTTCTCCTGTATTTAATAAGATGCTGACCCCGCCCGCATATTCTGAATCGGGCAATTTATCCGGCTAAAAAATGAATATTGCATTTTTAGCTTGTTTTAGAGCTTTCGTTCCTTAAGATATTACTTTTGTACGTATAAAAGTTAAATCTATACGTACAGAAATAACTTTTGTACATA
>JBAXDX010000137.1:0-4172 GCA_037140715.1 Ignavibacteria bacterium | reverse complement strand
AGTACGGTTCTTAGGGGACTGGAGCGGGGCAACCCGCTTTGGTTACCCGACGTGCGACACGCCGGCAAGTAGATAACTGTTTGACTATGAAATACTTTGATGATTCTTGATCAAACTCTGTGTTCCTTCACAGATAGCCTACCGGCACATGCGATTGGTGCAAACCTTTGGTGTGAAGCTGCCGGGAACAATTGATCGTACAGACAAATCGTGAGGTTTGTTTACTGTCCCAGTATCAGGGACACGATCAATGGCTTGGATGGTATGGTTAACATATGTGAACTGTCGTTAAAACACCGTAAATAACAATAGCGAAAGATACTGAAACGCTATGACCAAAATGGTACGAGGAAAAGAGAAACTGAATCGGCTGTCAGTTTCCAAGGATAATAATACCTCCGGTGGATAGACAGAACCTAACCCATTTTGTTATCTATTTGAAACGTGGTAAACCTGTATACTTCTCTTGAAAACAGGAGAAAGTATTTCGTAAGAAAGACCGGTAAGTATGCAGGCAAAGGAGGGTGAAGAAAGCGAATGCCCTGTTGTAATGATGGGGACACAGATTTGAATGTTATCTGGCCCGAAAGGGAGCCCACTTTCACCTGGTTCTCTATTACGAGAAAATTGTAGTAAGATTTTAATTCAGGAAAGCAAATGAATCTTAACGGATGTGCACTTGAAACAACATGTGTTGCCTGGCAGTTTATTAACTGGGAAAAGGTAACACAGAGCGTAAAATCAGTACAATCACGTATCGTAAAGGCAATAAAAGAGGGTCGCCATAACAAGGTTAAATCCTTACAGCGGCTACTCACACACTCCTTTTCAGCAAAATTACTCGCAGTGAAGAGAGTTACACAAAACGCCGGGAAGAAAACGGCAGGCACTGATGGAATAATATGGAAAAACCCACGTCAGAAAATGAATGCTGCGAAATCATTGCGCAGAAATGGTTATAAAGCCCGTCCCTTGAAAAGAGTTTACATTCTCAAGAAAAACGGGAAGAAACGCCCTTTAGGAATACCAACCATGCATGATAGAGCAATGCAAGCGCTTTATCTGATGGCACTTGTCCCAGTAGCAGAAACCAAAGCAGATCCGTGCTCTTATGGGTTCAGGACCGGCAGGAACTGCGCTGATGCAATTGCCAGATGCTATATCCACCTGTCAAGGACTGACAGTCCTACATGGGTATTGGAAGGAGACATAAAAGGTTGTTTCGACCACATCAACCATCAATGGTTACTGGATAACATACCTATTGACAAGTTGGTGCTGCAACAATGGTTAAAATCAGGATTCATTGAAGGCGGAAAACTATTTCCGTCCACAGAAGGGACACCCCAAGGTGGTATAATCTCGCCAACATTAGCCAATATGACTCTTGATGGGCTGGAAGATGCTATCAACCGGAGTTACAGAGAAAAAATCCGGGGAATGGGTATCGTTGGAAGAAACCGACACAAAATCCACCTGATCAGATACGCTGATGACTTCATTGTCACGGCTGATTCTCCTGACATATTAAAGGATGTTATTCAGCCAGCCATTGAACAGTTCTTATCTAACAGAGGATTAACATTATCGGCAGAAAAAACCAAAATATCCAACATTGAAAAGGGGTTCGATTTTCTGGGACAAAATATCAGGAAATACAAGGGAAAACTCATAATTAAACCATCAAGTAGCAGTTACACTTCTATTACCTCAAAAGTTAAGGAGATAATAAAGATGAGCTACTCTATCAAACCTGCCAAACTTATTGTCATGTTAAATCCAGTGATCAGAGGATGGTGTAACTACCACAAGCATGTTGTATCGAAGAAGACATTCAACAAACTTGACAGTTACATCTTCAAACTTCTTTGGCGCTGGGCTAAAAGGAATCACCAAAACAAGCCTCGTCAATGGGTTGTTGATAAATACTTCAATACCATTATTGGCTCAAAATGGCTGTTTTCCGGACTGTTGGACAATAAATATCGCGTTACCCTTTTTCGAGCATGGCACACACCAATAACAAGGCATGTTCTGATTAAGGGAAAGGCTAATCCTTTCGACCCCGATTGGGATAGTTATTTTACCAATCGAGCAAGAAAGAGGGTTACCTCACCAAGCGTAATATCCCGAAACGGTTGATTATTGCCGTGTAATTGATTTTGCATTAAGAGAGCTTGAGCCGTATGCGGTGAAAGTCGCAAGTACGGTTCTTAGGGGACTGGAGCGGGGCAACCCGCTTTGGTTACCCGACGTGCACGTTGTACTGAGGGTAGGAAAATGATGGCTACCTGGGCTGCTGAACATCGGGTGCACGATTATGAGCATGACAAATAAAAAATTAATACACCGGGTGCGAGGAACGAGCACTGGGTGTATACCTTATTGAAGGAGCCGGAGCAACGGCTAAGCCTGAAGGAATGACAGGTGAAGCCATGAGGAGCTTGCGACGAATAGAGCGGAACCTGGAATGACTGAAGGGATTAGCGGTTGCGGAGAAAGAGACTAAATCGATTCACGAAAAAATCACTTTGGAAATGCATGGTTAAGTTCCATATAATAATTTCTTATCCAGTCGGCATAATGATTGATACTCAAATTTGCCAGGCGAAAATTCTCGAACAATTTTCTACTTTCGTTAAAATCCTCCATTTTCAGGAAATACCATGCGAGCCGAAGTTTTTTATCCATAACTGTGATATCATATTTAAAGAGTGAGAGTTTTTCAAGGGCAAATTGATTATGATCCGATGCGATCTTCAATAAACGATCTCTGATCTCAAAAAAACCAGAACGTGAATAAAAACCTGAAGTAAAGGGGTCATTTAATTGGTGGATAATCTCTTCGGAAATGTTTAAATGCGAATCTATCTCTTCAACCAAACTACCTGAACGCTGGTCTACATCTAGGATATCATTTAATCCGTTAATAATTGAATAAATCAGCTCAATAAAATCCTGATCACATTGTCCACGATATTTTAATCGTATAAGAAATAATTTATCTTTTAAAATCTCGCGACGAATTGATGTTAGATCATTCTGAAGATCAATTAACTTTTTATCTAATAATGGGGAAATAAATCTCGCAAACTCCTGCAGTAATAACATTGCTTTAGGCAAAATAGGATGTTCTGGATTAATCTGGCTAAGACCTTTTAATCCATGATATATTTCTTTTGCACCCATGAATGAAGCGGGAAATGGTAGTGAAAGATATTCCTCAATATCCGTAATTACCTGAATTAAAAACTTTTCACCTGATAAACCATTATTCCACCTGATCCTGAGTTCACAAATTTTCAGGTTAAGTTTCTCTTCGTGAGAGAATGTAGGATATAGAACTTTGTTTCCATAATTGAGAGTTTCTTCAATTGCCAGTAGATCATCTTTCTGACGGTAATATGTCAGTATATAGTTATAGAAGCTTATTTGATCATGCCGATTTTGTTGATCTATAAGATTCTGATACTCCTTAAATTCAAGCCCTGCTTCGTCTGGCTTATTTAATAATAAATAGGTATCGATTAAATTAGGTAATATCGTATGCTTAAGAATCATGGCATTAGATGAATACATTGCTTTCTTTGCTTTTTGATAATACAATAATCTATCAGAATCATTCCCTCTTGAGATTGCATTCACAGCAAGGTTGTTATATACCTGAGCAGAAAGAAAAGTATTTGGCTTGATAACTTGGGTAACATTAAACAACACCTGATATTCAGAATCAAAATCAGCCTTGCTTCGATAAAACAGTGCCAAAGGTATCTGCGATTCATTATTAATCTTATATTCCTGAGGAGCATTCTTCCATAATAATTCTGCCTTGCGAAAATTTCCCAATTCAAGAAAAAGCAATATCTGAGAATGAATATCAACAACTTGTTCAAAGGGGAACAATGATATCTTATGCATTTCACCCAGAGCTTCATAGGCTTTATCAAGATCATCCCGATTCCGGTTATAATTAAGAATTCCCCGATAGTACCGGATGCGAGCTGATGAGCTAAAAAGAAAAAAATTAAAAAGCTTTTGCGATCCAGATGACGAATGGGTAGCTTTTCGCCTCATTATCAGCTCATTGAGATATAGTATCAAAAATTCATGGGGAAAAGGAATAAATATTGAAATTGTAATTAAAACAGACATGGAAAATATCAGGATTATAC
>JBAXDX010000136.1:0-4259 GCA_037140715.1 Ignavibacteria bacterium | reverse complement strand
ATATAATTGTAGGTAGTGAAGCCATCCCTTTGCTTGAAAAGGGAGCAAACTGGCAGGGGGAATTAGAAGCCATTGACCATTCAGGGAAAAAAATCCCAATCTGGTCAACCCTTGGAACAATAAAGGACGAGAGTGGAATTATAATTAACGCATTTGCTTTTTCCCATGATATTTCCAGTCGTGTAATGATGGAAAATCAGATTATAAAACAGAAAGAACTGTATCGTCATATTACTGAGAGAACCAACGACCTTATATTTATCTTTAGGATAAAACCAGAAATGGGATTTGAATATGTGAGTCCCTCTGCAGAGAAGATAACCGGCTATACACCTGACGATCATTATAACGATCCTCTGCTCGGCCTTAAACTCATACATCCTGATGACAGGCATGTATTGAATGAAATGATGGAAGGCGATTCCGGAAATGGACAGGTAAAGTTAAGATGGATAAAAAAAGATGGAACTATTATCTGGACAGAACAGCGTAGTATTTTTATATATGACGGAAACGGAGAAGTGGCTGCCATCCAGGGAAATGCAACTGACATCACGGAAAGGGTCCATTCAGAACAGATCCTTGAGGCAAGGCTGCGTATTTCGGAATATTCAGTTTTGCATACCAGAGATCAGGTTCAGAGGAATCTGCTGGATGAACTTGAAAAGCTGACGGATAGTAATATAGGATTTTTTCACGTCGTTGAAGCCGATCAGGAAAGAGTGTTGCTCCAATGCTGGTCAACCAGTACGCTGGCAAAAATGTGCAAAGCGGAGGTGACAGAAAAGCATTACAATATAGCTGACGCAGGTGTCTGGGCTCAATGTTTCTACGTGAAAAAGCCTGTTATCCATAACGACTATAAAAGTGTGCCTCACAGAAAAGGGCTGCCCGATGGACACTCTGAAATTTTACGTGAACTGGTAGTACCCGTTCTCCGTAATGACCAGGTTATGGCTATGATCGGGATCGGAAATAAACCAACTGATTACAACAAGCGAGACATCGAGATTGTTTCATTATTGTCCGATATGACCTGGGATATTGTTGAACGTAAGGCTGCTGAGGAGGAACTGCAACGACTCAACGCGGAGCTTGAACTTCGGGTGGAAGAAAGAACAGCTCAGCTTACTGAGGCTTACAGGCAAATGGAATCTTTTGCCTACTCCATTTCACATGACCTGAATACCCCGCTAAGACATATTAAAGGCTTTGCTGAGATTCTAATGGAAATAAAACCGGATCAACGCTCAGAGGAAGAACAAAAATGCATAAACACAATTTCCGAATCAGCTGATGCTATGGGAAAACTTATTGAAGCACTTCTCATGTTCTCAAAGTTAAATCATGTAGAACTGCAAAATAACAATATACATACTTCATCGCTGGTTAAACAGGCTATAGAGAGTTTTGACACAGAAATTCAAGGAAGAAAAATAAACTTTAAAGTGGGAGATCTTCCAGATTGTTCCGGCGATGAACAGTTAGTAAAACAGGTTTGGCTAAATCTTATCTCAAATGCTATCAAATATACCAGCAAAAAACATACTGCCACAATTGAAATAGGCAGTATGGGCAACGATAAGCAAAATATTTATTTCGTAAAAGACAATGGCGTCGGATTCGATATGAAATATGCCCAGAAATTGTTTGGTGTATTTCAGCGATTTCATAATACAAGGGATTTTCCGGGTGTGGGAATAGGCCTTGCCAATGTCAACAGCATAGTCACCAGGCACAATGGCCGGTGCTATGCCGAAAGCAAAGTGGACCACGGCGCAACGTTTTATTTCACGCTTCCGAAAATCCATCGTTTACACAAGTAAGTTATGGTTTAAATAACAAGTATTTCTTTGTTTAATTCATAAAATTATCAAAAGACAAAAGATAAAAGGATAAAGACAAAAGATAATAGACAGCTTAATTTAGTTTGTCAGTGACTGAATTTTATCTTTTTACTTTTGTCTTTTATCTTCTGCATGAATAATGCAGGTTTAATGGAGTGACTATAGTTATCTGTTTTTAGACACCGGTCTCTCTTTTTATAAATAATGCGAATTAAGGGTTGAAAGTTAAATAGTTATTAACAATATAAATATCTGATTGTCAATAAAATACATTAAATAAATTTGATTAAAACCTTGAGAATCAATATCTTAAGACAAAAGCGCCAACCTATGTCTATAAGTATGATTCCCAAGGTTAAAGAGTTTAAGTTAATCTCTATCTATTTGTATATCTGTGATATATATGATTCAAGCCTTAAAAACCTGTGTCAGCGATTCAGCAATAATGATCAACCTGAATTCACTGATCAAGAGGTTATAACTATTTATCTCTATGTTATGCATGAAGAACAACGGTTAAAGATAAAACAAATACACAATTTTGCCAATGACTATCTTCGTTCGTGGTTCCCTCTTCTTCATTCATATGAAGCCTTCAATATGAGAGTCAATCGTTTAAGTGAAGCTTTCAAGCATTTGTCAGGTTCTTTATTATCTGACTTTTGCCCTGGTGACTGTCTGTCAGATACCAGCCTAATAGATTCCCTTCCTATCATTACCTGCTCAGGGAAACGGTCAAGCTCTGTCGCAAAAGAAATTACAGATAAAGGCTACTGTTCAACCAAAAGCATGTATTATTTTGGTGCAAAGCTACATGCATTAGCCTTCCGCCGACTCGGACATTTACCTTTTCCTGAAAGTCTTGTTGTTACACCTGCCTCTGAAAATGATCTTAACGTACAAAAGCAGTATTGGAGTAGCATCTTCAACAGAACATTTTATGGTGACAAAATCTATCGTGATGAGGACTTCTTTAAGAATATGGCTCAAACATATAACTCAATAATGATGACACCAGTTAAAGCTATCAAAAATCAATCGCAGACCATTATACAAAGAGATAAGGCTGCTAATGACTTGTATTCAATAGCCGTATCAAGAATCCGACAACCTATTGAAGCCTTATTTAATTGGCTAATAGAGAAAACAGATATTCAAAGAGCGTCTAAGGTGAGATCAACCAAGGGGCTTATTGTTCATATATTTGGCAGAATCGCAGCAGCTTACATTTTTCTTATTTTTAACCCTTGATTCACATTAATAACTAAATCTGAACTTATGAAAAACAGAAGAAGAACAATCATTATCGGTTTCATCATTTCAATTCTTTTGGTTTCAACGCCCCAGGTCAGAGCCCAGAAAGTTGAACTGAGCCCGTTTGTAGGGTATGAAACAGGCGCATATATTCATACCACCTATGGAGATCTTCATATTGATGATGGCATGGATTGGGGCGGATCGCTTGATGTCGGTATTGGAGGAGGTCGCTATGGCGAATTTTCCTATAGTCACATGGCTACATCAGTCAGCCTTGAAGGAGGTGTCAGTCCTTTAGATCCTGTTGATCTTGCTGTTGATTATTATTCCCTTGGTATATTGCAGGAGATCAGACCTGATTCTAAAGCGACTCCCTACGGACTGTTCTCTCTGGGAATAGTAAATTATCGCCCCACTTCAGGCGACTACTCGAGTGACAACAAAATGCATGTCAGTCTTGCCGGAGGAGTTAAGATCCGGGCTTCGGAAAGAATAGGCTTAAGATTGCAGGCAAGATTATTAATGCCTCTTTATTACGCCGGGACATATTTTTCAATTGGATCCGGTGGGGCAGGCTATGGTGTGTCAGGCGGCGTGCAGGGAGTTCAGGGTGACTTTACAGCAGCACTTATCATTAACCTTAAATAGGTATAAAAACTAATAATTCACAGGAAATCAAAGAGGCCGTCTCATTTTTTGAGAGGGCCTCTTTGATTATGCAATTATCAGTTTATCCAGTAAGAATTATTTAGCCTTCACAAATGGCATCTCACTGGAGATAGCCTGTCTGATCGAATTAAGAATGTAACTCTCAACATGCCAGAATTTAAGGGCTGTAACCGGATCCGTTACCTTCTTGATTTTCTTGTAATAAGTAACCAGAAGCTTCTCAGTCGAAGAGGATAGTTTAATAACATCTGCCATCCATTTGTCAGCTACCTCAGCAGACATACTACTATAGTTAGCTGCATACTGATTCATCAGATCAATCCTTTTTTTACCGAGATCTTTTCTTTGAATTTCATATTCGTCATAGAGTTTCCAGAAAGCGTCCGATTTAGAAACATCCAGATTCATGAAATCAGAAACGAGGGCTTTTTTCTCCATACCGAAAACTGACTGGATATAGTCCACTTCTTCCTTGTTCGATTGCGC
>JBAXDX010000135.1:0-4389 GCA_037140715.1 Ignavibacteria bacterium | reverse complement strand
GACATGTCATAGAACGTCTTTTTGCATGTCCTGCAGGTGCGGGACATGTCATAGAACGTCTTTTTGCATGTCCTGCAGGTGCGGGACATGTCATAGAGCCTTAAACGGGTCAATCCGCACCTGCAGATTGGGTCATAGAGCCTTATTTTGCCCGACTGGCGGTTACTTAATGACCGGATCAGAGCTTTTTAGGTTAATATGAATGATACACAACAGGTAATGTCTGCCGGATGGATAAAAGGCTGGCAGAACTCATGGGAAAATTCTCTCAAAAATATCAGCGCGTCCGGTGCTTTTCTTAATCTTACTCATGATCATAATCATGCCCGACTGCCCTGAAATATCATACTATCAAACATCCCTGGCAAGACTTTTACTGCTGTAGCATTACTATTCACAGGCAGTTCAATTATAAAAGTACTGCCTTTCCCAAGGCTGGTTTCAACTTTTATATCTCCGCCATGTAGCAGCATTGTCTGTTTCGCAATATATAAACCCAGTCCGGTAGAAGATTCACCTCCGGTAGGTCTGGCAGATAACTTTACAAACTTGCCAAACAACCTGGATTTTTCTTCTTCCTTTATACCAGGTCCCTTATCAGCTATCCCGAGCTGAATGATAGAGTTCTGTATTTTTATATTTATTTCAATAGATGTATTGGAAGGCGAGTATTTAATTGCGTTGCTGGTCAGGTTGTCTATTGCTGATCTAAGTCTTACCGGGTCAGCCTCAATAACTACTCTTTTTTCTGTCTGATTATTAATAAGGATAATTTGTTTCTTCCTGTTAGCAAGCTCAGTATTTGCATTTATCACATCTTCAACCAGCTCAATGAAATCGATCCTTGTTTTATCGAGTTTAGTAATTGAAGCTTCTATAGCTGAAGAATCAAGCAGCTTAATAATAAGCTCAAGCATCCTCTGTGAACTGCTATATATCATATCAGCACATTCATTGATTATATTATCATCTGATACAGTATTACCTGTTACTGATTCATTTTTGATTAACTGAGAAAATCCCATAATCGAGTTCAAAGGGTTTTTCAGATCATGCGAAGCAATACTTAATACTTCACTTTTAAATTCATTTGCCTCCCTGAGAGAATCAACTGTCAGAAGATGTATTTTGGATTGTGCCAGTAACAGCTGATGAATATCAACAAGTTTATAACCTTTATTATAAGACCAGACTATTACCGGCTCATAAATGAGATTTGCGGGCCGCTGAAGAGCAAGCATTGTTGCTTCTATAATCGAGACAGAGTCATTTAATATAAGTGCCTGTGGAATCGATGTGGTTTCATATAAAAAATCTACAGTCCTGCTCAAATACAATGCAAGGCTAAAAGGCTGACTCATACATTCAAAGAAGAATTGCCTTGATATCATTCCATGGAACTCATTTCCGTTCATCACAATAATGCCCGGGGTAAGATGATCATCGTTCAGTATGTTCGCTACTTTCGAGACTTGTTTTCTGATATCAACCATTGTACTGAACGTATCCATATTGCTAAGATTTGAATGCAGGTTCAATCTTGTATTTTCTAAAGTAGCCATAATTATTAACTCCTGAATATAATTGAAAATGTAGTACCGACATTTTTTTCACTATTTACAAATATCTTTGCTCTGTTTATTTCCAGGTATTTTTTTACAAGAGCTAATCCCAGTCCGTTTCCTTCGAACTTCCGTGTATAGCCCATTTCTTCCTGTGTAAATGGAGTAAACAGGCCGGAAAGATAGTCCCTGGAAATTCCCAGTCCCGTGTCCTTTACATCAACACAAATCTCGGAGTTAACTCCCCTGTAAACGATTATATTTATTTCTCCGCTTACCGTAAATTTAATTGCATTATCAATAAGGTTTATAAAAATCTGTTCTAATGTATATGTATCAGCATAAATGACAGCATCCGTTGTTTGCTTTAGCAGGCACAACTTCAGATTCTTTGTTCTCGCAATCGGATGAAACTCCTCTATCATTTTTTCAAAGAACATATTTGTCAGATTAATATTCCGGTAATTTGCCTCATAACTATCCGACTGGAACTGCGACATATTTAATATCATATCTATTGTTCTGATTAAACGTCTGCTACCATTATCGATTGCCGTAAAACAGGATTTAAGTTCTTCTGGTATTTTATCAATTAGTTCATTCTCAAGCAGAGAAGTAAAACAAAGAATTGAGTTTACCGGCGTCCTGATCTCATGAGACATCTGAGCCAGGAACTCAGTTTTCAGTCTGTCCGATTTCTCTGCCTCATCTTTTGCAATTATCAGCTCTTTTTCAAAACTGATTCTTTGGATAGCCGCGCCTAGTGTCTGAACTGCAGAATACATAGCATCAGTTTCCGTACAAGTCATTCTTCTTACTTTGCGAAAGTAATCGAATCTGATAAATCCCCATAACATTTTTCCTGCAAACACCGGGATTGCAAGAATATACTTAACATTATCGAGCCGGAGGAATTGAATTTCATCCTCAGGAAATTCTTCCGAATAACCTTCAATGATTTCACCTTCCCCGAAAAGCTTCGCCCATCTTTCCAGTCCTAAATCTTTGTAAGACAGCCCGCGGAGTATCCTGTTCTCTTTCTTCCATTCAATTTCCTCATCGGACCATTCGAACAATGTATCAATCATCATATCAGTTCCATGTCCCTTATGATTCTCAAGAATCTGAATACGGTTAACACCGGTTGCTTTTCCCAGTTTATCAAGTACTTCATCTATACTTTGCCCAAGGTCATTTGTCTTTAGAAACATCTCTGAAGCAAAGCTTATGGCAGATAAGATTGAATCATACTGATTAAGGGATTGTATAGTACATTTTCTTTGTGTTATGTCAAAAAGACTAAGAAGAACATCGCTTCTGCTATTTATTATTGATAATCTTATTTCCAGCCAGACAGTTGATTCATCGAGTGTAATAAATTCCTTTTCCTGCTCAATCACGGCTCCACTAAGCAGTTCATCGATTGTCAGATGAAACATACTTCTGTTGCCAAAAATGGAATTAATGATTAAGTCAGATGTTAATAAATTATTCCCAAATATATTGGCAAACATCTGAGTTATCTTATTATTGTGCCACTTTAGTGAACCATTAATATCGAACAGAATAACTGCAAGCTGGATATTGGTAAATATTCCACGACTATTTATTCCCTGCCCGGGTAATCTCAGCTGGTTTTTAGAATCATTCGTCTGTTCTTTTTCATTACGATATTTTATTTTGGACAGGTTTGTTATCCGGCGTTCTGTAATTTCTTTAATTTCAATTCCCCTTATCATTGATTCAAAGTTCATATTGGAATCCCCCTGCATTTATATTAATACGGTATTATATCATTTTAATCAAAAAAAATTACACGAAATCAGCTTAAGAGTAACTATCCTTTCTATTCGTGCCGGGTACTGGAAGTGTTCTCTGTATAAAATGCTTTTTCGAAATTCTTAAATTAAGAGTTGGACAAAACTACACAGCCAGTATTAACTCAATATTAAATCCATGTTATCTTAATGTTAATTTAAGTATAAATAAATTTATAAGAACCACGCAGAACTCCATTTTGGAGACTTTGCATCATCAGGTGTATTATTATTTTCTTAATCTTACTCATAATCATAATCATAATCTTACTCACCTGCCTTTAAGCGAGTAAGATTATGATTACGATTATGATTAAGAGTATGAAGGGAAAGGGAAAAACAGGCACAGGTATATCAATGCGTCCGGTGCTTTCTTAATCTTACTCACCTGCCATAAAGCGAGTAAGATTAAGAGAAGAAAATGGAGCAGGGGAAAAGAAGGAAAATGTTTAATATATTATTGCCGACAGGTAGCCTACGACTTCAGAATTGTCTCCTGTTACATCACCTGAGTCCGAGCGATGAAGTACGCGGGCTTTATTTTTGCCCATCAGTTCAGCGGCTTTCATTACTGATACAATAGGACCGCCGCCGCAGGCTTCGCAACGGTTATTATCAAGATCATCCAGCAATGCAAGGTAATCCAAGCTGTTTATTCTTTCTTCAATTATAGAATCAAGAGAATGCGCTTCTTTCCTTGAGTGGAAATGCGACAGGTCGGAACTGGCAACAATTAGCGTCTTATCATCAATTATTTCGGTCAGCTTCTCACTTAGTTCAAATAAAAGCTGACCGTTCTGGTCTCCGATGACTACAGGCACAAGCGAAAAATCTTTAAGGGCATATTGCAGAAAAGGAAGATGCACTTCGAGCGCATGTTCATGCCGATGACCCTGCACACTTTTATAAATGCTCTCCATGCCATTAGTGAGCCTGTCCGATTTATCCTTATCGACAGCAACAAGCCCAAGCGGAGTACGGTAGGCATCTCCGTTGTAAACTGATACGCC
>JBAXDX010000134.1:0-4607 GCA_037140715.1 Ignavibacteria bacterium | reverse complement strand
TTGTGGCGGGTAAATTAAAGTATGATTACCCACTATAAACAACATAGAGCCGTTTTATTCCTTATCTCCGCTACTTTGTTGACAATTGGAGTAAGAAAATCAACATCGTGAGAGACAAGAACCAGAGTGCCCGTAAATTCCATCAGTGCCTTCCGGAGAACCTGCTTGGAGTTAAAGTCAAGATGGTTAGTCGGTTCATCAAGCACTATTAAATTAGCTTTTGTAAGCAATATCTTAGCTAACGCCACGCGGCTTTTCTCTCCGCCGGAAAGTACCTGAATCTTCTTAAACACATCATCACCGGTAAAGAGGAACGAGCCAAGGATGGAGCGTAACTGACCGATACTTTTCTCTTCCGTCATGCCTTCCATTGCCTGAAGTATATCATCTGTCGGCTCAAGACTGTCGGCGACATCCTGCGCATAGTAAGATATGATTGTGTTATAGCCGATTATCCGCTGTCCGGAGTCAAAGTTGACCCGCCCCGAAATAATTTTGGATAAAGTAGTCTTCCCCGCGCCGTTCGGACCTACGAAAGCCACCTTATCCCCGCGGTCAAGCTTAAAATCCACCTCGCTTAACACCAGATTATCGCTATATGACTTACTGAGTCCGGTTATTTCCAGCGGAACAACGCCACTCTGCGGAGGTTCAGGGAATCTTATTTCAATTTCACCTTCAGCGTCCGGCAGTTCAATCAGCTCAACCTTCTCAAGTTGTTTTATTCTGCTCTGTACCTGCTTAGCCTTGGTAGATTTATACCTGAAGCGTTCTATGAACTTCTCTGTTTCCTTAATTTTCTTCTGTTGCTGAAGATATTTAGCTTCCATCTGAACATCGCGCTCAGCTTTGAACTTAATGTAAGCGTCATAATTGCCCTGATAGAAAGAAAGTTTATTCAGGTAAATTTCCAGCGTCTTTGTTGTTATCTCATTTACAAAATGTTTATCATGCGAGATAACGAGAAGTGCTCCCTTAAAACCTTTCAGGAAAGATATCAGCCATTCGAGGGAATCTATATCCAGATGGTTTGTAGGTTCATCCAGAAGCAGTATATCATGACTCGAAAGCAGAAGCTTTGCTAGTGCAATTCGCATCTGCCAGCCGCCTGAGAAAGCGCTGGCAGGCTTGATAAAGTCTTTTTCCCCGAAACCCAGGCCGAGTAGCACCTTTTCGATTTCAGAATCAATGCTGTAATAACTGACTTCCTCCATACGGTGATGGATTTCCCCAAGTCTGTGAATAAGCTTATCCCGCTCCGCTTCATTAACCTGAATTTTACTAAGCGTTGAGGTTATCTGCTCCTCTTCTGTATGTAAATTATTAATAACCTGAAGCGAAGTCTTAATTTCATAAAACAAAGTTTTGTCCGAATGATAAACGACCTCCTGTGGTAGCAACCCGATTGAGATATTCCTCTGAAGCTGAAGCCTGCCTGATTCAGGGGGCCGGATGCCACATATAATCTTAAATAATGTAGTCTTGCCGGCTCCGTTCGCACCTACAAGTGCAATCTTATCGCCTGAATTTATTTTAAGGCTGACATCGCGGAAGAGATATTCACCTGAAAACTGTACCGAAATATTTATTAAATCAATCATTTATCCGGCCGGGCAGTCTGTGTTTTATATTTAATTGAAATCTTTGGCTTATGAGGGTTCTCAAATCAGTATCCGGAATTTATAATTGTAAAATTAGCGAAATATTATTGCCCGAATATATAAAAAGTCAGGGATTCACCGATAAATCTTCATCAAAAAAAATAAACATAGATAAAACTTCAGTCCTGCCGGGTTTATAAAAAATCACTTTTATCTTCCTTTCTATTTACGGATTACCGCGACCTTTGCCGTTCCCACATTTGAGCCGTCCTTGTCATAAGCAACTATAAGATATATGCCTGTGGCAACATAATTACCAAACCGGTCCCTGCCATCCCATGAAGCTACACCCGCCCCCGGAGAAAAAAAGTCTGTGATAAGACCGCCACTGACAGAGAATACCTTAATTTCGCTGTTCCTTATTAATCCCTTTATATTGATGTTTACCGGTGAACCCTTTTCTATTACTGCCGGATTCGGGTAAGCCATAATATTATTAAGATTTTCCTGAGGCGAAACCGAACTGGTAGCAATCGAAACCAGCCCGATTGAAGTTCCTATATAAACAATACCACTATTGTTATCTGCCGTGATACTCTCAATAATATCCGAAGGCAACGGACTGTTTTCCTGCGTATAGTTTGCAATCAGACTGGTTCCGTCAGAACTCATTACGAATACACCTTTTTGAGTGCCTACCCATTTCTGATTAAGCGCGTCAACTGCAATCGATGTTACATTCTGTGCTTTTAATAAATAGACAGATGAGATTGTGCTTTTAGGATGCGAGGGGTCCCTTATAATATCTACCCCCTGCGAAGTGCCTGCCCAAAGCTCACCCCGATAGTCGATTACCATCGAGGATACACCGTTTGAACTAAGTCCGTCAGCTACGGTGATGCTCCCCCATCCTTCATTGTCAGAAGAATATAAGGGATTCGTCTTATTAAAATAATAAAGGAACTGACCTGCTGTCGATTCAGTCCCGCTTCCTATAATCCATTTTGTATCATTATTGTCTATTACAAGTCCCCATGTAAGCACGGGAACGGCACTCAGCGTATTTGTATAGTGAGTCCAGACGCTGTCTTTTGAGAGACTGCTGAGGGACTGTCTGTTGGATGGCAGGAAATTAGATAACCAGAAAGCACCCTTTGAGTCAGTACACATGCCCAGTACAACAAGATAGTTCGTATTCTTTGGAATACCGATAAGGCTTGTATTGTAAGCTGAATAACCGGTTACTATACTCTCATTAAGTTTAATTACACCGCGCCCCCAGGTGCCGAGATATACTGCATTGTCCGGCGCGATGTAAATTCTGTTGATGTTATTATTCATCAGCTCCGGCCAGTTTGAAGTGTCATAATTAAACCATTCAGTACCGTCAAACTTAAAGAAACCGAGGTTAAACTGGTCGCGCCCGCCGGAAGCCACATACAAATTACCATTTTTATCGACTTTCATATCTGCAAACAGGTTGGCTTTGGGTCCGTTTGCCGAAATGAATTTCATTGTACCTCCGGATAACTCCGCAACACCCAGATCAGTCGAAACATACAACCGATTATTATTAGATCTGGCAAATTTTTTGTAAGGTACACCGGAATATGGGAATGAAACAACTCCGTTTGAATATACAGCAATCTGATTGTCCGCCAGCGCGATGAATAACGAGTCATTCCTGACGGCAAAGTCGAGTATCGATTTAGTATTTAACGCTCTGATAGTACGGCTGACAACATTATTATATACAAGAGACAATCCGTTATCGGAACCGACAAACAAAGTGTCATGATATTTAAAGACCTTGGAAGCTATTCGGGAACGTAGCCCGTCTGCATCCGTAAGACTTATCCACGATTCAGGAGCGGAAAGGTTTGCAGCCCCTGTCCTTTGGATGGCAAGTCCGTTTTCCGTTCCGACATAGAAAAGAGTATCCAGATACAGGCTTTTTACTTTTGAACCAGCCGGAAGCGAGCCGAACTTTCTGTAAGTGTCAATAAAAGATAATGTTTTCGAATTGATAAGCGACAGCCCTATGTCGCTTGAAATACAGACCGTATCACCTTTTATATAAATATCATTAATTCTTTTCGCGATAATATCTGTACCGGCAATATCAAGAATTCTTTTAACAATTTTTGTCCGGACATCATATACATCAAGATAACCCTCCTGACCGCCAAACCAGATTTTGCCCTGAGCATCGGAGTTTATGGCAGTAAGAAGGTTATTGCTAAGTCCCTCCGACTTATTTAATGTAGTGAACGAGTTGTCCACAAAATTATAATAAAACGACCCGCCAAGGCATACTGCCCAGATACCTTCATCAGTAACATACGCATCATTAGTTTTCTGAAGATTGGAGTAATTCCTCCAGCTACCTATCTGCTGAGGAAAGCATACAGATGAAATCAGTATAAAAAACAGGATGGTTCTGATGATTTTCATTAAAATGATATTCCCAAGTTTATTTTGAAATAAGAATTAAAAGGTATGAACATAATTTTGCTTCATGTACTGCTTTTTACCTGCGAACCGGTAAATTTTATGTTAATCTCAAGGCTGTCCGTTTTATAATAAGACAAGCACGCATCGTAATTTATGCCTGTACAAATATAACATTTTCAATTAAATCAAAAAGTATAATTTATTTAACCATGACGGAACACCGATAAATAATAGTCCGCAATTCTCTTAATCATAATCATGCTCTTAATCTTACCCGCTTCAGGAAAAATGAGTATGCTCAGGATTATGAGTAAGAGTATAAAGGACAGAACACCCCATAAAATCTATTTTTATACAAATGCTGTCGGTTAAGCTACCCGGTAAGTCTCTATGACATGTCCTGCACCTGGAAGTTGACCCATAATGCCCTCTATGACATGTCCTGCACCTGGCCATTGACCCATAATGCCCTCTATGACATGTCCTGCACCTGGAAGTTGACCCGTTGAAGGCTTTATGACATACTTCGCATCTGGCCATTGACCCGTTGAA
>JBAXDX010000133.1:0-4671 GCA_037140715.1 Ignavibacteria bacterium | reverse complement strand
CAAAAATGATTTTTAAGGTGAATCCACTTCTGGCCTTGCTTCAAAAATGATTTTTGAAGTGAATTTTCTTCTCGTTTTGCCTTAAAAATGGTTTTTGAACATAGTTTTTTTTGCATACAGGCGGACTGAGCTGTATTTTCAGCAGCCGGTGGGAAGATTTTGGGGAAAATGAGTAGAGATGTACGGCTGTGCAATGCTGTCAGGTTAACATCATATTGATCCTGGAATATAACAGCACCGGGTATTGCCCTGTGGAAAATAAATACCCCCAAAGCCCTGAACGGGCGTGATATTTTGATTTTCCCAATACAATTTGCTAACTTTGACTGCCTTTCATAATACTTTAAACAGGGCTGCCGTACAATAATAATATCAGGGTTCTGACTTATGATAAAAAGAATATTTCTTCTGTTGTTTTCAATGGTTTTTCTGTTAAATGCTGAAGCACAGGAACTTTCAAAGCTGCGGATATCCGGGAGAGCGGAACGTCCGGAAGGAGTGCTGGCAGACAGAGAAATCAGGGATAAGAACGGGAAAGTGTGTTCTGTGATTATAGTAATAACGGATTTAACATCCGCATTAACGTTTCGTTCGAGCAACGATCCGTTCAGGATAGATTCAGACCCGTCAACACCGGGGAGATATATAGTATTCCTGTCGCCCGGTGAACAGACACTGGAAGTGTACTGCGCAGGATATGAGCGAATAAAAATTATACTGAACGAGCAGGGCATAATAACAAACAGCGGTGAAGTATGGCAGATTAAAATAACGGGGGACAGAAGACTGACCGATGTTATCCCAGTCAACGTAATAACCGAGCCCAAAGGTGCGGAGGTATTTATTGATAATGTATCCAAAGGCACGGGAACAACATTTGAAACAAGCGCAGGTGAGCATTTGCTGCGGGTTGAACTGAAAGGGTATAAGAGTACAGAATCCAAAGTTACGGTATCGATGAATAAAACTTTGTTTAATTATAAGCTGGTCTCCATAGATCCGATTGTGGTAACAATAAACAGCGAGCCGTCCGGGGCTAAAATATTGATTGACGCAATGGAGAAAGGGGAGACAGACAGACAGTTGTTTTTATTCCCCGGTAATTATTCCCTGCGCCTGCAAAAATCCGGCTATCTGGATATAAACGGGAAGATGGAAGTAAAGGAAACAAGTGAGAATAAGTTTTCATTTAACCTGAAAAAGAATACCGGATACCTGACAATAGAAACTGACCCGCAGGATGCCGGAGTGCTGGTTAATAAAGAAAAATACAGTTCGTTTACCCGTATAGAACTTGCCCCCGGCACATATAAAATAGAAGTAGCCAAACAGTATTATTACCCCAAAGAAGAAGTTGTAATGCTTGAGCTTGGGCAGAGCATAACAAAGAAATTTACATTATTACCCAGGGTCGGGTCTTTGCAGTTTTCTATAGAACCATCAAAGGCGAAAGTTGTACTGGAAAGAGACGGCAGGGAAGCAGAAAGGTGGCAGGGTCTTAAGCTGTTTAAGAATTTACCGGAGGGAACATATCAGATAAAAGCCATGGCTGACGGGTTCAAAAGTCTGGTTAAGGAAATAGAAATAACAGAGAATAAAAACGCAATTATTGATTTAAAAATGGAAGAAGGTTCGGACCATTGTTCACCAATTACTTATTCGGGAAAGACGTATCATACAGTAAAGATAGGAACACAGTGCTGGCTGAAGGAGAATTTAGACATAGGAACGATGATAGATGTAAAACAGGACGCAGGCGATAATGGAAGAATAGAGAAGTATTGTTATGATAACAACTCATCAAACTGCGCAAAGTACGGGGGATTATATCAGTGGGATGAAGCGATGGCGTACAGTACAACCCCCGGCACAAAAGGTATCTGCCCAAACGGGTGGCATATCCCGACAAAAGCAGAGTTGGAGACATTAGCGTCATCGGCAGATAATTTTCGCGATGCATTATTAGAAGCCGGGCAATTGACAGGCACAAACACAACGGGCTTTTCCGCGCTCCTCGCCGGCAACCGCGACGGCTATGGTTACTTCGGCAATTTAGCGTACAACACTTACTACTGGTGTTCCACGGTGTACGATGCCGCGAGTGCGTACTACATGTACCTGAACGGCAATGATAGTAATATTTACCGGGGCTACAGTAGCAGGAGTTACGGCTTCAGTGTCAGATGTGTTGAGGATTAGGCAATTTATCTATTTAATTTTCCGCTTTAGCGGTCGATTTATTTTTGAAAAAGGGGGATTAGGGAGTAATTACCACTCCACGGGTTGAAACCCGTGGCAATAGGTTTTAATTCGTTTCATTTTGTCCGATGGGTGGGTTGCCCGTGTCATTTTTCGTCCGATGGTATTGTGCCCGTGTCATTTTCCTCCGATGGGCGCTGCCGCATCGCTAATATATTTTGCCCCTTCAGGGCTTTGGGTGTCGGGAACTGGTGATTTATTATTTGCATTTGCCCTGAAGGGGCAAAATATAACAGCACAGGGCATTCGCCCTGTGAAAGATAAATACCCCCGACAATCCCCCAAAGCCCTGAAGGGGCGCAATAAAAGTTTTGAACCTTAACCTGACAGCGCATTGGGGAGAGGATAGAGTCTCGCGCGGTT
This sequence comes from Ignavibacteria bacterium, assembly GCA_037140715.1. Classification (GTDB taxonomy): domain Bacteria; phylum Bacteroidota; class Ignavibacteria; order Ignavibacteriales; family SURF-24; genus JAUZPB01. Next base: position 2,049 of record JBAXDX010000133.1, on the reverse strand, counting down.
CTCCGGGAGGCGGCATCGGTCAGCGCACCCTGTGGGAAATAAAATTATTTTATAATAAAAACGGAGTTATTGTATGAACAAAGTTATAATATTGCTGTTTATATTGTCTGTAACGGTTTTTGCGCAGAATCCGTCAGTTCGGCATATTAAAAATTCAGGACAATATTTTTATGGAGAAGGCTCCGCTGTTTCCGAACAGGATGCGCTTGACCTTGCCTTAGGCGCGCTGTCTAAAAATATTTCCATAATTATTACCACCGATGGAGATTATCGTGTAAAAGAAACAAACTCCGATATTAATGAAAGCTTCAGCAAAAATGTAAGAACCAGATCTCATGCTGTAATTACAAATTATGAAAAATCCGGCGGGCTTGTTAACGGGAAATACGAGGTGTTTGTTTACATCGATAAGATAAAGTTTTTTGAATCAAGGAAAAAACTTATTTGCGATATTTATAAAAAAGCCTGCGGGTATGAAACCGTCTTAAATCTTAGCGATGCGCTGAAAAATTATTATTTTGCAATTATATTAATGAATTCAATCCCTGAGTACGATTTAACGTTTGAAGGAAAGAATTTAGTTACAGAGATACCATCCAAAATAACCAATATACTTAATAAAACAGAATTCACTCTTAAAAGCGACAGGAAGAAAGCCGATAAGGAAAGGGAGCTTGTTTTTAAGGTCTCCTGTTCAGGAAAACCTGTGGAGCAGATAGATTTCACTTTTAATAATGGAACAAACAATGCTTCTGAGGGAAGATGCAGCAACGGCGAATGTATTGTATTGTTATACGGCGGCAACGTGAGTTTCGACAGGGTTGCCATAGATATTAAGTACAGTTATGACGAAAGCCGCAATGATATAGCGGCAGTAGGAGATCTGTGGGATTTGGTAAAGAAACCGGAATTTAAATTCTTTACAAAACAAATCGGGCTGGTTCTGCCGAAAGAAAATCCACCTGCGAAAGATACTCACGCAGGGAAGAAGGACTTTTATGCGAAAAACGGGAGTTACAAGCTTAATCTTGCTTATGACAACTCATGCAATGCAGCTGAAGAGATAGCAGAGGAAACGCTGAATTTTTTAGAGATATTAAAGAGAAGCTCTATACCTGAGATTGAAAAATACTTCTCTGATGATTCATTTCTGAGAGATAAAGTTTCACGGATTGTAAAATATAACAGTCCTGCAATAGTCGGAGATTCAGTTTATGCGGAAGTAAATAAAACTCTGACCGGCTGGGAACTGCGGAAAATCAGGGTATTGAACAGGTATAAAGGCATAAAGAAACAGTCTGCGGAAAATATTATTCTGGATTTTAATAATGAAGGCAGACTTGATGATATAACGTTCAGCGTTTTGGAAAATGTTTACAATGATGCGCGGAAGCAGGCTGAATATGGAAAAGACTGGATTAACCGCCAGACGATAATAAAGTTTGTGGAGAAGTACAGGACATCGTTTCTGTGCCGTGATTTAAATACTATCGATTCGCTGTTTGCCGATGAAGCTCTGATAATCGTAGGCAGGATCATTAAGAAAGCAACTGTTACAGATGGTTATAGGTATCTGCCGACAGCCGGCAGTGAACAGCCCGATGCAAAATATATTAAATATACAAAGGATGAATACTTAAATACCTTATCTAAGCTTTTCAAAAAAAATAATGATATATATATAGCGCATAGTTCGATGGATATTCAAACAAAGAACAGCCAGAAGCTTTATGGCATATCAATGAGACAGAACTATTATACTAATAATTATTCCGATGAAGGGTATCTGTTTTTATTGATTGATTTTGAACATGAGCATCCGCAGATATACGTCCGCACCTGGCAGCCAAAGGAATGGGATGAACAGGCGCTGATAAAGTTAACAAATTTTGAACTTGTCAGATTAAAGAAATGAATATTCTATACCCCATTGATTAAGTAAAGTAAGCAGAGACGCACGGGACCGTGCAATGCTGTCAGGTTAAGGTTCAAAACTTTTATTGCGCCCTTTCAGGGCTTTTGGGTTGTTTTGGGGGTATTTACCTTTCA
>JBAXDX010000132.1:0-4700 GCA_037140715.1 Ignavibacteria bacterium | reverse complement strand
TTGTACCGATGTTTTTTGAAAAATAATAATGTATATTATCTGTTAGTCTTTCAGGGGTTTCATGTACGACAGATTTTCCTCTTAACCTTAATTATACTCATTTTTTCCATGGAGCGATTAAGATTAAGAAAATTGTAACTACTCAGCATATTTCTGAGATGTTTATATTTCAGCTCAAAATCACACTTTTAATTTATTTTTTAACAATTGAAAAGTGCAGAAATAGTCTAAATTCGACACTTTTAAAATTATGCTGAGTAGTTACAGAAAATTACAGAACATATAAAAAAGATTTTAGATTTTATTCATAAACCAGCTAAGTTCAACAAATAGTATTTAAGGAGATTAACATTGAAAAAAGAAATTACTGACCTGGTGCTTCTTATAGGTACCAGCCCCCTGCCAAACTATGTGGTTGCTAAATATTTTATCGATAATTACCCTGGGTTAAAAAAAATATGGCTTCTGCATTCAGATAAAACATCTTCGAACAGCAGTACAGAAGTATATGCTGAAAATATTGTAAAGATATTGAAAAAAAATACAAAATTTACGAATGATGCCTTATTTAAAATAATAGCCCTAAGGAATATTGAAAACTTTAAGCGTTTAAAAACAGAGCTTAGAGACAAAATAAAAATTGCAGATAACGCTGATTCAGTTTATCATATCAATATTACCGGTGGCACAAAGTTAATGGTACTTCAATGTTATGATTACTTTAAAGAAAATGAGAATATTGAGAAAGAATTTTCTTATCTGTCAGCGCGAACTTTTGATTTGGTTAATGATCAGGATGATATAATGCAAAAGGACTTAAGGAAAAAAGTTACTGTATCTCTGGATGATCTGATAGCTTTAAGTGATTTTAGGCGCTGTAATAAACCGGCAGATTATGACTTCTCATCTGCTAATGCCATATTTGATAAACTTCTGGAAAACGGTAAGCTCAATAATTTTTATAATTCTGAAAATGGCTGGGACAGAAAGAATTTCAGGAATAAGAAAGATGAGTGGTTTCAACTGAGCGAATTTGAAAAACCTGAATCACCAATAAATAGAACTAAACCGGGTGATTTCTTAAATATTGTATCAGCTATGCCGGAAGAATTACGAATTTATGATAAAAATGGAGATTTTAATAAATCTGGGGCTAAGTATCTGAAGGATTCTCTGGGCTATCTGGATGGGAAGTGGCTTGAAGAAGTGGTTTATAATAAAATCTCCAATGCTTTCAAACAATTACAGGTTGAGAAAAATTGGGAAATTAATAAAAAAGAATGGAACTCTAATAACAGTTTTGAAATAGATATTATTTTAATAAATGGTTATCAGATGGTGGGCATTTCATGCACTACAATCGGGGATAAGGGAGGGAAAGCTCTTATTAAGAGTAAGGGATTTGAAATATTGCAGAGAACCAGACAGATAGGCGGGGATGAGGCAAAATCTGTACTTGTTACAAAAACGAGCACCGCTATAAAACAGGTAATTGAAGAGGAACTGCAAATTGAGACAGGAGGCAGTAACAACATTATAGTTATTGGAGCGGATGAACTGAAAAATAATGGAAGTTTTTTAGAAAGAATATCAACTTTAATTAAATAAGGAACAGTAGAATGAATTACTGCGCGGTACTGATTGATACAAATTCAATCCAGAGATATATCTTTGGCTCTAATAAGCTTAGGGAAAATATTGGAGCTTCTTATCTGGTACAACATATTTATGATCCTGAATTCATTGAAAAGATGGACTGGCAGCCCGTTAAAACTCTAGATGGCAATTATATGGGGTATACTGGCGGTGGCAATGCCTTATTCTTTTTTAAAAACCGAACCGATGCTGAAAACTTTATAGGCGGGTGGACTACTGAATTGTTAATTTATTCACCAGGTTTAAATACATCGTTTGCCTTGCAGGAGATTACAATAAATGGCGAAACAGACAACTGTTTTGAGGAAATAAGGAACAGTTTGTTCAGGCAGTTAAAAATCAATAAAGCAGCCCGTCTTACTCAGACAATCCTGCCAACTCATGGCATCACTGCATCATGTAGCCGGAGCGGGTATTCAGCTGAGTCATTTTTACCAGAATCTTATGAAGAGGAAGGATATTTTTCATCCATAATAGTATCCAAAGAGACTGCCGCCAACGATGCTCTTGAGGAATTAAAATTAAAATATCGACATATTCTTTCTGATAAATTTACTTTTTCGAATAATATTGAGTTGCTTGGCAACAGCAAACATAAGGATAGTCATATTGCCGTAGTTCATATTGATGGTAACAATATCGGGGATGAATTCAGGAAATGTAAAACTCTCGCTGAACTTAAACAATTATCAGAAGAAGTACAGAGAGCAACAGTATCCGCCTTTGAAGATTTGTTACAGCATATAGTTGAAAAGTTTGATGATATAAGGGACGAAATTGATGTCAGGAAGGAAAAAGGCAGATATATCATTCCTCTGCGTCCGATTATTCTTGGCGGGGATGATATTACATTTGTCTGCGATGGCAGATTAGGAATTTACTTTGCAAAAATATTTATGGAAGCATTTGAGAAAAAGCTTATCTTAGATAAGAAACCGGTCTCTTCCTGCGCGGGGATTGCAGTAATAAAGTTAAAATATCCTTTTTACCGGGGTTACCAACTGGCGGAACAGCTTTGCGCAAATGCTAAAAGGGTCAGGAAAAATAAGGATGATGATTCAGGATCATGGATAGATTTCCATATTATGAGCGGTTCAAAATCAAATTCGCTGGATTATATCAGAGACAGGGATTATGAGATGCCGGGCGGAACTTTAATAAACCGTCCTTATAAATTGTCCGATTCAGGACCTTCCGGACTCAGCAGGCTGATTTCCTACACAAAAAAAATACAGGAATTACAGGACGGACGTCCTTTAATACCTGGTTCCAGGATTAAAGAATTAAGAGATGTATTAACTATGGGTGAAAAGGCAATTGAGCAGTTTCTGCTACAGTTAAAAGCAAGAGGTATCGAATTACCTGGTTATGAAGAAAACAATAATGAATTATTTACCAACAGACGGACAATATATTTTGATATGATCGAATTTAGCGATGTCTATCCGGATTTTGAAACTCACAGTCAGGGGATATAATTATGAATAAATTATCTTTAAAAATTACTCTTATTTCAGATGCCCTTGTTGGTTCAGGAGAGGGTTTTGGAGCAGTCATTGATTCAGACGTTGTTTTTGACAGGAATGGCTTACCCTTTATTCCTGCAAGACGTGTAAAAGGATTATTACGTGATTCATTAACCCGGGTCTTAAATATGTTTGATATATCCCATATCAGCTGGGTAAAGGGTACTGATTCAGATAAAAAAATATCTGAAATAATGGGCGGACCCGGTCAGGTTTTATCAGCCGGAATTAATTTATCGAATTTGTTCCCTGACGATTATGAGAATAATTCACGGTGGATTCAGTACCTCATCAGTAAATACACTAATACTATTTCTGCTGAAACTGTACGAAATAACTTTACTAATATCAGACACAATATTGCAATTGTCGATAATGAGACAGCAAAGGATGACAGCAGTGATAAAAACCATATTGGGACAACAAAGGAGCATTCCCTTAGAACTTTCAGGGTATTAAATAAGGGATTATCTTTTTATGGCTGTCTCGAAATAGAAACGGTTACTGATAATCTTCATTTGCTTGCGCTCTCCTGTTGCGCCCTTCGCAGGATAGGGACTAAAAGGAACAGGGGCTTCGGCGAGATAGAATGTGATTTGCTGAATGAAGATAAAGTCTCAGTAATTCCGGAAGCGTTAAAAATACTGGAGGAAAGAATATGAGCAGACTCAGACTAAGAATTTATACGGATTCTCCGGTAATCATTACCGATACAGTAAGAGATCCGAATATGACGTTATCAAAAGACATTATAAATGGTGGCGTTATCAGAGGTTTTTTTGCCAATAAATATATTTCAAAAACTAATGTTAACGAAGCCCATAAGGATGAGAGATTTTATAACTGGTTTTTGAAAGGCGATTTAATTTTTTCAAATGCAGTTATTGTTTCGCGTGACTTATCAGATGAGAAATTAACGCCTAACCATATTATTCCGATATCAATTCAGTCAGATAAATATGATGGGTCAAAAATCTATGATTTACTTTATTCTGAACCTGATACCGAAACAGAGACGCGTTCGATTTCCGGATTCTGTCATTACGATGGTGAGCGCCTTTCTATCGAAAAAGTAAATAAATCATTAAATTTTCATCATGTCCGCGACAGCAGTACCGGAACCGTAAAAAAAGAAGGGGGAATATTTAATTATGAATCAATTGACCCGGGACAGATATTTGAAAGCAGGATTGAAGGTCCGTCAGACGAGATTATTTCTTTCCTGAATTATTTCCAGGATGAGAATATCGCTTTATTTGGAAGATCCAGAAATGTACAATACGGCAGAGTAAAACTTGAATTAACGAAATTATCTGATGACCCGTCAGATTCTCAAACTATAACTGAAGACGGAACTGTAATTTCAATGACCTTCCTTTCAGATACAATTATTACAAATCAGTCAGGATATTCTTCCGTGAATTATCAGGATATTGAACAATATCTGAAAAGTATTATATCGGATGATATTTATATAGAAAAGGCATTTCTGAAGAGTACAATTACCGAAAATTACAA
>JBAXDX010000131.1:0-4701 GCA_037140715.1 Ignavibacteria bacterium | reverse complement strand
TTCCTCCCGGTTCAAACCTGTCTTTTCTTCTATTGCCTTCTTTTTTGTTTTAGATACAATGGATTCTTCAGGAATATTTTCCAAAAGAAAAAACCCACCTTCTATCTGATTATCTGTTTTTCCCTGCCACAATGCAAAAGAAAATGGCTTAGTCAATAAGTCATCACTATACCCCGTTCGGTTCTTCCAGCATTCTTTTAATCCATCTTTTTTACCCTCATCTTTGCCCGGTTTAACCTGATAAGCACAGTCTTTACAGGCAGAAGAAACGGGTGCAAATATTCTGACATCTTCCTCATAAGTCGCTGAACAAAGTTTGATATAATCTTCAAAACTGAGGTCTTTACCATAGGTAACAGGCGTCTTATAGGTATGCCAGATATTATCAATCAAGTCATCAAGGTTTATTGTCACAAGAACCGGAGCTCCCAAATCCTCGCTTTTTAAGCCCTCCTTAATTTTCACTTTTGTGCGGGTACCATTTTTTTCTATCTGAAAAAGCTGGTTTAATCCGTCAATAGTAGCTTTCGCTGTCTCATTGGCTAGTACAAGGTGTGACTTTACGCTAAATCCAGGGCAACTTTTAGTAATAACGTATTTCTGAAAAGCCAAATCGTATAAATATGGAATCCAATTGCTACTGACTGATTCATTTGGCTTTCCTTTAAAAGAAAGAAATGAATCTGTGCTATCTACTTCATCACCCTTAAATGATTTTGATTTAACTTCGTATAAACTAATATTTTTCCCTTCTTTTACTACAATATCAGCCCTGATTAACAGGTTTTCATAGTTGAAAGCAGCTTCGGCAATGACTACTTTACCGGCTTTAGCGAAAGTTTCAGCAGTAAGGGCTAATGCTTCATTAGTATTTAGGCTTTCAATTGTTATATTTTCTTCGACAGGATCGTCACAAAACATAAATTTCGCTAATTCCCCTACCTGAAACCCACCTTCTGCCAAAGCTTTAAGAAACGGATCATCGAGGGATTGATTGGCATACTCATCCCTTTTTCCTGTATAATATAGTTTTGTAATACAGTCAAGTCCTTCTTTAAATCGGGATTTGGAAAGGTACCGGGGCATATTAAAGGGGTTTTATTAATTTGATAGTATAATTTTATTTCCGCTAAACAAATCTGCATGTGATTGGTGGCATGTAAATAAAAAAACCTGCTTTTCAACGGCATAATTCTCCAGGCAGGTTGCTGCATAGCGCCTTCTGTCTTCGTCCATATCAGTCAAAGGATCATCCAGTACGATAAAACCCTTATCCTGTTTAAGGAAATAATCTGCCATGCTAAGCCGTAAAGCCAATGCCAGCGAATCGGTGGTACCATGGGAAAGTAATTCTGTTCCAAGAGTTTTTCCATTACCGGAAATGCTCTCCGGTAATATTTCTTCCATCTGAACAGAGTTGTATTTGTTATTAGTTAGTATAGAAAAGTATTTGTTAATATTTTGATAATAGGGGTCGAATGCAGATGTATCAGATTGTTCAAGGATTGATTTCAATTTATTATGAATCTTTATATACGCATTGGCTTGCTCAATATTTATATTAAATTCATTTTTAAACCGACCAAGATCTTCATTCAGGTCTACTTCAGTTTTTTCAGGTTCGCTGCTTTCAAGTCTCGTTTTATCAATCATGATTTCTGAATATTTATCCCTCTCCCCTTCATATAACGCTCTTTTATCCTCAAAGTCTTTTATATACACATCGGCAAATTCTACTCCATCTGGAAGTGGTTGCAATACCTTAATCTTGGATTCTAGATCTCTAATAGAAAGCTGCTCATTAAGTTTTTTTTCTTCCAGTATTTCTTTAGATTCATATGTTTTTTTCAGCCTATCTATTTCCTTGGCCTGTCTATCAGTTTCGTTGCTGCTCGTAACCCTTAAGGCTTTTTTCTGGTCCAACATTTTTTTAATTGTATCAGCATCCCTTGTTTGTGGCAGCTGTTCTATAGAAACCACTTCATTTTTAAGTTGCTCCAACTCAACCCCGTTCAAAGCCATTTCTAATTCCTGCTTTTTTAATGTCATTTTCTTTTGATGCTGATCAAATAACTGTTTCTGTGTTTCCAACTCAATCATCCCGACAACCTGGTATTGCTGTAGGATTTCATTCAATAGCTCCTCCGTTTGCTGGTATCCCCTTGTAAGAGTATCCACATCGTCATCACCAGATTCAACTTTAATTGTAAAATCCTTTGTTTTCAATACAAAACGGCTGTTTGCTTCAGTTTCAAAAGGGTCCTCCTTACTAAAAGAAACATTCGAAGTTTCATCAATACCGCTGATTATCTCTGCTGAAAATGACACATTGGGCAAAATTGATATTTTAAGCTTCTGCGCTTCTAAATGTATCCGGGTGTTTACAAGCTTTGTATTAAATCCTTTTGCTTTATTAAACACCTGTTCATCTATGGCCATTATTTCATTCCCCTGAATAACTAGGTTATCAATTCCTGATTGAATCATATTTATTCTGACCAATTGTTGCTTTTTTAAATCCGCATTACTTCTGTTTAAGCAAGTATTCATTTCTTTTTCCAACGCATCAATCTCAAAGTTTAAGGGTTCTTTCTGATTTTCAATGGCATTATTTTCCATTTCCGCTTTTATCCATCCGATACTGGCTTCCATTAATTTTTCGAGGTTGCTTTTTGCCAAATCAAATTGCGCCTCCAATGTTTGTCTGTTCTTCAGATCCTTAATAACGGACTCGTTGGCTTTAATATAGGCACTTAGCTCATTAACTAAACTGTTGACAGCCTCAGCTTCAGTAGCCAACCGGTCAAGCTCCTTGTCATATACTTTTCTGTCTTCAATAACAGATTTGCATTGGCAAATAGAGTAATAACTTTTTAAAATTAATCCTACCCCGACCTTCCACGGATTATCAAAGACTCCCTGTCCCTTGGAACTTATCTCCGGTGTTCCTGCAGCAATATTCCAGCGATCTGTAAGGTCTTTTATCCTCACTTCTAGTTCGGAAAGCAATTTATCAGAAGAAATTCCGCCCTGCATCATAACAGCACTACGTAGTATGTCATTAAATGAATTGATGACGGTATTCTCATTTTTAATTTCATTGATAGTCTGTGAAAGCATCGCTTGGTTCGCGAAAAGCACTCTTCGCCATGTGGCCTCACTATTTTTAAGAAGCATAAACAGCGTTTCCTGCACAGTTTCTGGAGCTGTAATGACAGTGCCATTTGAAATTGTTAATTCTGATGAATTAGAGCCACCCCATTTTTTTTTAAGTTCATAATTCATACCGTCACATGAAAATACAAGATCAACAGATATTGTATCGCCACCATTTGCGGGTAAATATTCTTTTAGCATATTTTGCCCCCTCACGCGCCCTATATTCGATGGTACAAATAAACTGAACTGTAAGGCTTTTATCAACGTACTTTTCCCTGCCTCATTAGGGCCTGAAATAATATTAAGACAGGAATGGAAACTTATTTCCTTATTATAGATTCCGGCAAAGGGATGTAACTTTATTTTTTCCAGGATCATTGTGAAATTTTTAATTTTTCTATAAGGTCATTTGCTAGTTGAAGAGAAATACCTTCTCCGTCGTCCTGTGCCAATTCAGTAAGCAGCGTATGCGGCAAAGAGCCTGTGGTATAGTTACTGTTTATATATGCAGCATCGATATTAAGCTTTACCAGATTAGTATACAGAAATTCGACATAACCATCTTCACTGTCCTGAAGCAGTGTATTTAACTGTGTTAATAGGTCTTCAGAAATCCTGCCGTTAACGGTGAGCCTTAAGAGTGAAGATGCGGCATCCAAATTTTGAATTTTATTTTTTAGCCTGTTTAAGTCTGCTTCGGAGTTTATTGTTTCCTCTAAGTCATAAAATCGAATTTTACTAGGATTCAACAACTCAGCTTTTATAGACTTGTCATCACCTACCTCTATCAACCAGCAAGATCCTGCCTGATTTCTGTTCCACCCATCAGGGGTGTGTGTACCCGACATAAAAAAGCCCGGGTTTTGACCAATTGTGCCTGTAGTAGGAAATGGCACATGAATATGTCCTAGGAGCCAAAAATCCAATGCGGAATGTTTAAGTTCATCTGCTGTCATGTTGAAATATTTGTCTCCTTCATCCAATCCTAGCCCTGTAACATTACCATGGGCAATTCCTATATTCAGGGCTTGGGTATCCTTTTCAACATTCTTCACCCATCCAATCATATTCTGATCAGAATGTTTACTGCGACATGCAGCCGGATAAAAATTCACTTTCTGTTCTCCTATTTCATGCTCAAATAACTTGTATTCGTTCAGTAAAAACACTTTTCCCTCATTGCTATACTTGCTGAATTTAGACCATAATGTTTCAGGTGCTGATTCATAAAAATCATGATTGCCCGGTATAATAATTACAGCGTCCCCAAGAAAACCATTCAGGATAGCAGCTGTTGCCTTTATGTCAGCTAACTTAACTATCGTTGAATCAAAAAGGTCTCCTGCCACAACCAAATAGTTAACTTTTTCATTGTTTGCCGTATTAACTATTTCCTGTAAAGCATTGATACGTTCCTGAATCAGTCTAGTTCTTGCCAAAGGGCTGTGATTGCTGAATTTCATACCGATATGGTTATCGGCTGTATGTAAAATCTTAATTGACATGATATACTGTATATTTTATATTAGAGCTAAGATTGGA
>JBAXDX010000130.1:0-5043 GCA_037140715.1 Ignavibacteria bacterium | reverse complement strand
GACCGCGATGACACAAAGCCTGACAGAAATGACACAAGCCCTGACCGCGATGACACAAAGCCTGACAGAAATGACACCTATCCCGACCACAAATGATAATATCCCGCACGCGGAAAGATAACAGCCTGTCGCAAAATGACAATCCCCCGACACAATAACACCTATCCCGACCGCGAACTATAATACCCCGCACCCGGAAAGACAGCCACCTGTCACAAAATGATAACCCCAGACCGCGAAGAAACAACGGTATCTTACGGAACGATAATACCCCGCCACAAAGAAATATCGCCCCGCCACTGAACGATAACCCCCACCCGCCAAGAAACAGCTCCCACCCGCGAAATAATGGTGCTATTCCGCACAGTAATAACTCTTTTCTCCTGAGTTTTCAATGCTATGTGTTTACATACGCGGAAATTTTCTTAAATTAACATACGTGAAATTTATTCCTCTGAAAATGAAACTAAAACTACCTTGTATTGTTCTAAACGGTAATATAAAATCTAAATTGGGAAAAGGTTTATGAAAAATCTAAAGTCAGCTTCTGTTTTCTTTCTGCTTTTATTTAATATTTATACACAGGGTACGGTTATCCCAAACCCGGCTGAAGTAAAATCCGCCTCTGATTCTGTCATCGTTCTTGCCCCGGGTGATGTTCAGCACCAGGAAGAACTGCTGCTTCTGCCATTATTGTCAAGGTATCATTATAAGAAAATAAATCTTAATGACTCTCTCTCCGCAGTTATATTTGACAACTATCTCAAATCTGTCGATCTATACCGGTTGTACTTCCTCGCCTCCGACATAGAGAATTTTAACAAATCTAAATATCAGCTCGACAATGACCTGAAAATCGGCAGGCTGAAACCGGCTTATGATATTTTTAATCTCTATCTGCGGAGGCTGAAAGAAAGGCAACAGCAGATTCATGAGCTTCTGAAAACTGAATTTGACTTCTCTTCTGAAGAAAATTATATGCCCGATAGAAAAAATGAGAACTGGGCAAAGGATAAGTCCGAACTTGACGAAATCTGGCGCAAAAGAATTAAGAACGAAGCTCTTGTCGAAAAGCTGAACGGCAAAGACTGGACGAAAATTTCTGAAATTCTCGAAAAACGCTATCGTAACTTTGAAAGAAGAATGACCCAGTATAAGCCTGAAGAGGTTTTTCAGCTGTTTGTCAATCAGTTCTCTGAATCTGTTGACCCGCATACACAGTACTTCTCACCCATAACTTCGGATAACTTTAAAATGAATATGAGCCTGTCTCTTGAGGGTATAGGTGCTTCGCTTCAGTCAGAGGATGAATATACCAAGGTTACGGAAATAATCGCCGGCGGCCCGGCTTTTAAAAGCAAACTGCTTAAAGCAAATGATAAGATTATTAGCGTGGCTCAGGGCGAAAATGGCGAAATGGTGGACGTAATCGGTAAAAATCTCGACGATGTAGTTAAACTTATACGCGGACCAAAAGGAACAACTGTCCGTCTGCAGATAATTCAGGCCGATGCCGGAGTTAACAGCAAACCTAAGGAAATTAAAATCGTCCGCGATAAGGTGAAGCTTGAGGATAAGGCGGCTAAAAAGGAGGTAATCAATATTGACAACGAAGGCTCCCCTTTTAAGGTCGGTGTTATTACTCTGCCTGAATTCTATCTCGATTTTGATGCTCAGTCAAGAGGCGAAAAAGATTACAGAAGTACTGCACGCGATGTAAAACGCCTTATTAAGGAACTAAAAAATGAAAAGGTTGAAGGTATTGTGCTTGACCTCCGGAATAATGGCGGAGGCTCGCTTCAGGAAGCTGTTGATATGACCGGCTTGTTTATTAAAGAAGGCCCTGTTGTCCAGGTGCGTGATTCTGACGGCTCAATCGATGTCGGTCGGGATTCTGACCCCGATATCTCTTACGACGGACCTCTGGCTGTGCTGGTAAATAAGTTCTCTGCTTCGGCAAGCGAAATCTTCGCTGCAGCTATCCAAGACTATAAACGCGGTGTCATTGTCGGCGAGCAGACTTACGGCAAGGGTACTGTCCAGAATCTTATTGACCTTAATCATTTCAGCAAAAGTAACGGCGAAAAACTCGGACAGCTTAAGATAACTATCGCTAAGTTTTACAGAATTAACGGCGGCAGTACACAGCGGCTCGGTGTTATGCCGGAGCTTAAGTTCCCATCCCCTGTTGATACAACATACTTCGGAGAATCATCAGAACCAAGCGCGCTTGCATGGGACCAGATCCCGCCAGGTGACTATACCATATTCAATAAAATCGGCAATGCAATCCCTAAGCTTATTGTCAGACATGAACAAAGAATGAAAACTAACCCGCTACTCATCAGTTATACCGATGAGGTAAAAGAATATATAGATGCAAGGGAAAAAAAAGAGGTTTCCTTAAACGAGACTAAAAGAAAAAAAGAACGCGATGAAGAAGAGGAGAAAAAGTTTAACCGTTTGAACGAACGCCGGCACCTTCAGGGTCTTAAACTTATTAATAAGGGCGAGGTTGAGCCTAAGGATGAAAAATCTGACCCTGTATTAAAAGAAACTGCAAATATTGTTGCCGATCTGTTCACATTTACTTCCGGCAGAACTACGGCTAAATAAAAATGTTGCCCGCCGGTGTGGTTTTTACATTAATAAATTGCTATTTTTTGTGACGCTAAAACAGGTTACACTTTTTTCAGAAAGGATACAGAGAGAACCGGATGTATTGGGAATATTTTGGTCTTAACATAAATCCGTTTGGGATAACACCCGACCCTAAATTTTTATTTCTAAGCATACCGCATGCCTCTGCTATCGAGTGGATGAAACTGGCAATCGAACAGCATGAATTCGGTATGATAACAGGTGAGGTCGGAAGCGGTAAAACTGTCATCTCACGTTATCTTGTAGATACTCTCCCGGGTAATAAGTACAAGCTCGCATGGATAATTAATCCTGTCTTTTCGTCTGTGCAGTTGTTGCGTGAAATTTATTCCCAGATATTTGAGGAAAAACCACCACGCTCAAAATCAGCCCTGGTGAAAATCCTGCAGGAAGGACTGGTAAAACTTTATCTTGAGGATAAATATCCCGTAGTGATAATAGACGAAGCTCAGACAATTTCAAGTGCAAAGGCATTCGAGGAACTGAGATTTTTAAGCAATTATCAGACTGACGAACAGAATCTTATCTCGGTTATTTTAATCGGACAGCCGGAATTAAGTACCAAGCTGAAACGGAAAAACTACAGGGCATTTCTTCAGCGTCTGCGCTTTACAATTACACTTGAACCAATTAAGACTGATGAAATCGGAGATTATTTAAGACACAGGCTGGGTATCGCGGGAGCTGAAAATCCGTCTCTAATCTTTACAGAAGAGGCAGTCAGCCGGCTTCATCTGATTACTAAAGGTTACCCAAGACCCGTAAATCATCTCGCTGCATTTTCAATGATGGAAGCAATGTCTCAGGAAAAATATTCGGTCGATGTAAATGATGTAATACGCGCGGCTTCTTCTATCCTTTATTTTGAAGAGTATGCAGATAATAATAGTATGCCGAAAAATGAATAAATTACAAAGCGGAGTCGATTTCTATGATTAATATACTCAAACTCAGACAACTGGAAAAAGAGAAAAGGGCACTCGCTCAATCCGAAAAACTGGAGATGCTTCCCAACTCTCCTGCTTTTGAGGTAATTGACGATAAGTCTTTACAGGAGGAATTCCCCGAACCTGAACCTGACATCCTTGTCGAACCACCCCCGTTACAGGATGCTGTTATTGATATTCAGGACGAAACAGCCCTGAATGAAGAGTATCTTGCAGAGGAAATTATGGCTGAGGAAACTATTGAGATTATTTCAGAATCTGATATGCCCGCACCTGAACAACCTGCAGAGGCAGAAATAGACCTGATGGAGAAACTGCGTCTTGAGCTTATAAATCAGATAGCCTCCGACCCTGATATGGCAACAAGAACCAGCTCGGCGGAAAAAATATCGGAGACTGATATATCAATAACCCCCGAAGTAAAAACCAGAATACTTCAAACCAGGGCTATCCCTGTCGTTGAAACGCCTGAGCCGGCCACCGAAGTAAAAAGAAATCCGATACCTGAAAAATCCCGCGAACTCAGACCGCATGAATATAACAGCCACGATGAACATAAGGATAAAAAAGTTATTGAATCAGTAATCCAGCTCGTTGGCTTTAATATCGGACGCGAATATTATGGCATAGAAATTAACCGGATTAAGGAAATTAACCGTATGACTGAAATCACAAAGGTGCCAAGAGCGCCTGATTTTATTGAAGGTGTAATTAACTTAAGAGGAACTGTTATCCCGGTTGTTAACCTGAGAACAAAAGTCCGTATGCCCAAAGTAGCGTATGATAAGAACACAAGGATAATTATAGCCGAACTTAATGAAAAGACAATCGGGTTTATAGTGGACGGCGTGCGCGAAGTTTTAAGAATACCGGAACATCTTTTTGTTCCGCCTCCCATGCTTTCTATCGGAAAGAAAACTGAGTATATTTTATCCGTTGCAAAGTTTGAAGATGATCTTGTAATATTAATGGACCCTGAAAAGCTTCTTTCAAATGAGGAAATAATCAGCCTTAAATAACTCATGTTACGTAAATTTATCCTTTGACAGCTATGTCTATGAAACCCCGCAACAGTCAGATCCATGGCTTCCATACCACCGGTGCTGTCAGGTTAAGATATATGTGCCACAATAAACATCAGCATGGCATAAGCCACTAACCGGCGGATTCTAATTTTAACAGACATGGGTTCTAACCCATGGGGAAAATGGAATAATAATATTTTAGTGGAACTTAGTCCCGCTTTAAAAATCCTGAAACAGGACTAAAAATCCACCTGAAAGGTTTTTCCCTATCCTCTACAGGTTTTCATTTCATTGCCACGGGTTTTATTTCATTGACACGGATTTCAACCCGTGTCAAAATATTTTCATGCCTTTTATCCTGAAAATTATTACCTTTACTCCTCATGAATCAGTTAATAATCTGAAAATCA
>JBAXDX010000129.1:0-5159 GCA_037140715.1 Ignavibacteria bacterium | reverse complement strand
ATTATTTTTTAACAATTGGAAAGTGTGAAAATAGTCCGAATTCGATACTTTTTAAGTTATGCTGAGTAGTTACATTATTTGTTTCTATTTAATATTATGGACAATGTTCCGCTAATATAAAATTTTACCTGTTAATATACAATTGATTTTTATCAGATATATATTTGGGCTGGACTTTTGAGCTGGTCTCTGATATATTTTTATATGATATTTTAGGTATTTTCCTTATATTTCACTCATAATCGGAAAATATTTGCCTGCTATGAAAATGAAATCCAGAATACTTATCGCTGACGATGACGAAACGCTATGCTACCTGCTGAAAGAAGAACTTGTAACCAATGGTTACTCGGTTGATGTGGTTTATGATGGTAAATTTGCGATAGAAAATATAAAAAATAAAAATTACGACCTCCTGTTGCTTGATCTTGAAATGCATGAGGTTATGGGTGACGAGGTTCTTAGTTTTATTAAGACTTACTCCCCTAATCTGCAGGTAATTATGCTTACCGCTAAATCGGAGATGCGTACTGCTATAGAATGTATTAAAAAAGGGGCTTACGACTTTATTTCCAAGCCTTATGACTTTGACGATCTTTTACTTACAATCGGAAGAGCGCTCGAACATAAGGAACTGATTGTAAAGAACACTATCCTTTCCACTAAGATTAACCAGAAGATATCAACCAAAATTATCGGCGAAAGCAAGTCTATTCAACATACTATTAATCTTGCTATGAGAGCGGCCAAGTCCGATTCCAATATTTTGCTCGAAGGTGAGACTGGTACTGGCAAGGAGCTGTTCGCCGAGTTTATACACACTAATTCTGTTCGCTCTGAAAAGCCTTTCGTAATTGTAAACTGTGCATCTTTGCCGGATCAGTTGATTGAAAGCGAGTTGTTCGGTCATGAAAAAGGAGCTTTTACAGACGCGAAAACCCCAAAACAGGGGCTGGTCGAAATTGCTGATGGCGGGACGCTTTTTCTCGATGAAATTGGAGAGATGTCGCTGACGCTTCAGCCGAAACTTCTCCGCTTCCTCGAAAACGGAGAGTATCGCAGAGTAGGTGGCGTTGTTAATCTTAAATCAAGCGTCAGGGTAATTGGCGCAACTAATAAGAATCTCATAGAGGAATCGGAAAAGAAAAACTTCCGGCGCGACCTGCTCTTCCGTCTTAATGTTATTACTCTTACAATTCCACCCCTTAGAGGCCGAATTGATGATATTCTTGTGCTGGCGAAGCACTTCCTCAGCATAAAGTCACCGGTACGTGACCCGAAAATTTTTTCAACCGAGGCCGAAGAGGCTCTGCTTAATTATAAATTCCCTGGGAATGTGCGCGAACTTCAGCATATAGTGGAGCGCGCAATAATATTTGCCGAAGACAGAATTATTACACATGAAGAGCTAAGCCTTCCCACAGCATATTCACATGCGTCATCGGCTATTATGCCTCAATATCCGGAACAGCATCCACCACAAATACAGCATTTAGAGACTTCAAAAACTGACACTATTGTTTCACTTGATGAACTTGAAATGGCGCACATAAAAAAAGCGCTTGACTTTAACAAATGGAATCGTGAAAATACGGCACGCCTGCTCGGTATCAGTCAAAAAACTTTATATTCAAAAATTATTAAGTATAACCTGAAACAATATGAATCATGATCCTTTACTACTTTTTCAGCACGAATGGGAAAAAATATTTAAGCTTTTCCTTAACGAGAACTCTCTCGATGCATTGACCGCTGAAGTTCTATCGCAGGAATTAATGCTAACCCACAGCAGTCTCGGTATTATTATTTTTCTCCATGAGTCCGTAAAAGAGCAGATTGACTACAGGATACTCGACCAGGAAGGAACGGTTACTGATGCCGATTTTGTAATTGCTGAAATAAAAAACAATCTTATATATATAGCGCAATGGCTGAAGCTTAATAAGAAATCACTTGTTATTAACGAAGATGATACAAAAGTAATAGGACACGGGCTTACTGTTTTGCTTAATAAAAAACGACTGCTACTTACTCCCAGTTTTATTGAAGATGAGTTGCTTTCAGTTACAATACTTGCCAAATCTTCTGAAGTCTATTTACCAAGTGAAATCAGCAGTATTGAACATTTCTCGTCCATTTTTGCTGTCAGCGCAAATAATATTGTTACGCGCAATCTGAATAACGCTCTTCAGGATAAGCTTATGCAGTCTCAGAAGCTTGAAACTATTGGCAAACTGGCAAGCGGTATGGCGCATGACTTTAATAATCTTCTTTCGAGTATATTCGCCAGCCTGAATCTTTTAAAAAAGAAGCTTTCGGATAAATCCGAAGTACAGTATCTGATTGATAATATAGAAAGTTGCTCGGTACGTGCAGCAGAACTTACCAGGGGGCTTCTTTCTTACGGCAAAACAACGAAAAAAAAAATTCTTATCAAGCCACTTGATCTGATTAAGGAGCTTTTAAACGCAGTTGTGCAGACATTCCCTGATAAAATTAAAATAGAGCATAACTTTGCCTCTGAGCTTCCTGATATATTAGGAAATGCTACAGAGATTTATCAGGTGTTACTAAATCTCTGCATTAATGCAAAAGAGGCAATTAAGGAAGAGGGAACGATTACTCTTAGCTCTTATAATTTTACCATAAATGAAAAAAATTTATTTGATTATCCGCTTCTAAATAAAGGCAACTATGTATGTTTTTCGATTAAGGATACAGGTGATGGTATTGATGAAAACAACATGACTAAAATATTCGACCCTTATTTTTCAACGAAAAGGAAGGAAACTGTCTCCGGACTCGGACTTTATGTTACTTATGGAATTGTTAAGGCTCATAACGGACATATCGATATTAAGAGTAAGAAGGGACAGGGAACGGAATTTATCGTTTATATTCCATCATCAAAGAAGACTTCAGCCGGAGACACAGAGGTTAAGACCGAAAAAATAATTCTTCTGGCTGACGATGAAATAATGTTGAGGAACCTGCTTGCCGAGTTGCTCGAATCCTATGACTTTGATGTTATTACTGTTCAGAATGGCGCCGAGGCATTAAAGGTGCTGACAGAAGAAATTAAGGTCGATTTATTAATAATTGATTATAAAATGCCTGAAATGGATGGACTTACATTCATAAACAAGCTGAAAGAGCTTAATATCCATATCCCGGTAATACTTTCTACCGGAAGCACTTCTGCCGCCGTGGATAAGGCAATTAATGATTCCCAAATAGATTTAGTACTTACAAAACCTTATGAATTTGAAAAAATGCTCGAAGCGGTTCAGAAGCTCATCTAAAGTTAAACCTGTTGCCGAGAAGACATACTTAACGCTGACGATTCTGTCATGGAACCCCTGTTTTATAGGGACATCCGTACGAATAAAGCTAATATCAACGAAATTTCCTACCTGGTAAGAATAGTTTTTTAACGCGCGGAAAGATGATTTTACTTTTTGGAATGATATTCTGTGCCAGAGGTGTACGCAAATTTCCCTCTTAATCACAGACTAAGAGAATCGAAGAATATAAATCAAAAACCCGATAAGTTGTCCAAAAGATGTAATTACTGACTGCTTCTAAATTGAAAGCTGTCAGCTCAATGCTGACAGCTTTCATTAAATTACTTTTCTATGCTTACAAGTTCAACTTCAAAAATTAGTGTAGAACCTGGCGGAATGGTCTGACCAGCACCCTGATCGCCATAGCCCAGTTGGGCAGGAATGAATAACTGCCACTTTGCGCCGGCTTTCATAAGCTGAAGAGCTTCTGTCCAGCCTTTGATAACTCCGTTTAACGGGAATGTAGCAGGTTCGCTTCTCTTATAGGAGTTGTCGAATTCTGTTCCATTAATAAGAGTACCGATGTAGTTACATTTTACCTTATCAGTAAGCTTAGGCATTGGTCCATTGCCATCCTTGATTACTTTATATTGAAGTCCGCTTGGCAGGGTTATAACACCAGGCTTTGATTTGTTAGCGGCGAGGAAAGCTTCGCCTTCTTTCTTACCCTTTTCTCCTGATTCTTTCAGCTTCGCCTGCTGTTTTTCCATCATTTCTTTTTGGAATGCCATCATAGTTTCCTGAATTTCAGCATCAGTTAAGAGGAAAAGACTGTCTTTAACTGTAGCATCCTTTAAGCCCTGTAAAAGAGACTTTGCATCGATTTCGATGCTTTGCTTCTTCAGGTTCTTACCAATATCGAGTCCGATGCTGTAGCTGACTTTATCTTTTTGTGTCTTGAGGTCTGCTTTTTTTATATCGCCTTGCTGGCATGCAGCAATTCCAAAACCCAGTAGTGCAATAAGTGCCATTAATTGAATTTTCATTAATTCTCCTTGTGTATAAAATAGTGTGCTATAATAAGAACCTTACCCGTTAAATTAGCCGGGTCAAAAATTAAAGCTCAAAATTACAGCATAAATGTTATTTTAGCAATCTATAATTTTTAAGCAGAGCAGTTAAAAACTGTAATACTCCCGCGCTATGATACATCTGAGAACAGGAATATGTTTCATTGTTGGCATAGAATAAGTTAAAATTGAAGAGATATATAAAAAGGATAGATTCTTTCCAAATAAAAATTTAGAAAAAACTATCCTTTAAAAATTTTATTGATATAGCCGGGCTATATATTATAGATGAATAGTTGCAAATTTTGTAACTACTCAGCATAATTTTAGAATTATCGAATTCAGGCTGTTTTCACACTTTCCAATTATTAAAAAATAAATTAAAAGTGTGATTTTGAGCTGAAATATAAACATCTCAAAAACATGCTGAGTAGTTACTATTTTTCTATAAAATCAGCTTGCTATGTTAATACCTGATTTTTCCTCGAGAGTCCTTATGATCGTATCCATTAGAACGTCATTTTGTACAGGCTTGGTCAGAAAAACATCCACACCCGCGTTATATGCATTATCCTTATCTTTCTGGAAAGCATGAGCCGAAAGGCCTACGACCGGCAGTTTTTTGTATTTTTCATTTTGCCTGATTTCCCTGGTTAACTGCAGACCGTCTTTTTTACCGCGTAATGAAATATCCATCAGTATAATATCAAATACTGAGTTATTCAGTTTTTCATAAAATGTCTCTTCTGAATCGCATATCTGCACTTCGAATTTACGTTTCAGAAATATCTGAAGAAATTTCTGA
>JBAXDX010000128.1:0-5272 GCA_037140715.1 Ignavibacteria bacterium | reverse complement strand
CAAATTTACTCTGCTTTTCTCTTTTTACCCACTATAAACAACATAGACCCGATTATCATGTCTAGGAAAAACCAAAAAACAAAATTAAGTTTTGATGATGCATTGAAAAAATTTGCATCTGATAATAACTTTACAGTAATGCCCAACGAAATTAAGCCAAAAATAGACAAGACCCCATATTCTACTAATAATGCAGATAGAGTGCATCAATCGAATAATCAGGCAGCTGAAGTTTCTAAAGCTCCATATAATTTCGTTCCGGTTAACGAAAAAATAGTTGAAGCGGAAAAGGTTCCACAATTTAATCAATATCATAACGACAGATTTACAGGATACTTAGACCTTGATATAGAAACAATTACTCCGGTTTATATCCGCGATACTTTAACCAAAAGCGAGTCGGAGAATAAAGAAATTATCAACCCTGATTTTTATTCACCTGGCGGGAGATTAAAAATACCCGGCAGTTCCTTGCGCGGGTTAACAAAGACAATGGTAGAAATACTGAGTTTCTCAAAATTCGGTTCTTTCGAAGATAAACAGCTTTATTTCAGAGATTTCACAAAACTTCCTTTAAGAAAAATATATTCTGGTTATAATTTATCTTCAACTGAAAATTATAAAGACGAAAAAGGTAAAGAAAGGAAGAAGATAAAATATAATATGCAATGTGGTCTCTTGAAAAAGCAGGGGTTAAATTATAAAATACAATGCTGTGGCAATCCGGAAAGAATAAAAACAATAAAAGTTGAGGAAATATTCCAAAAGTATGAAATTACTTACGAAGACAGCGAATGGAATTATCAGAAAATTGGAGATCAGATAATCGTTATTTCGACCAGTCTAAAAAACAGACAGGGTAAAAGTAAAAAACGGGAATGGTTAATTACAATACCTGAAAATCCAGAGTTAATATCATTAGATGAACAGGATATTTGGGATTATACGAATGATATTTCGCGGGAATGTTCACAAAAAGTTCCTGACTTACTTGAAGAGGTGAAAAAAAATCCAAAAGGGATACCTGTATTTTACATTGAATATTCCGACAAAAATAGCGGAACAAGAATTGCGTTTGGGCACACAGGAATGTTCCGGCTTCCTTACAAGAAAACTATTGGAGAACACGTCCCTGTAAATCATAAAAATGATTCAGTAACTGATTTTGCAGAAGCTGTTTTTGGCAATGCGACTACTTTTGCCTCCCGCGTATTTTTTGAGGATGCTTTATGTACTGAAGAGGATTCACAAAAAGTACTGATGGGTGTAAGAATTCCACCAGTCTTGTCAAGTCCCAAACCGACTTCTTTCCAGAACTACCTGGAACAGGATAATAATAACAAAGAAAATCTGAATCATTACAATTCTGATGCATCTGTCCGAGGCAATAAAATGTACTGGCATAGAGATGCAGGGGAAATAGACTGGATTGATAATAGTAAATATAACAAAAAAATTAATACTAAAATAAACCCTGTAAAGCCTGGAACCCTATTCAAAGGGAAAATAAGGTTTGAAAATCTGTCCGGCACTGAATTAGGAGCATTGATTTCCGCACTAAATCTGCCTGGCAATTTTCGCCATAAAATAGGAATGGCTAAACCTCTTGGGCTGGGCACAATAAAAGTAACTGTCGCATTGAATCTTTCCGACAGAAAAAAAAGGTATTCCGACTTATTTACCGAGTGGAATCCAGGTAATGTGTCATCACCAGAAGAAGCAAAATTGTTTCAGGATAAGTTTGAAAAATATATTTTGAATGCACTGGAAGAAAAGAAGTCTTCAGTCTGGGAAATTGACCGAATAAACCAATTGAAAGTGATGCTGGATTATAATAATAAACCATGTAATGAAGATACGCGCTATCAGACAATTGAACCAAATGAATTCAAAAAAAGGAACATACTCCCAGGACCAGAGAAAGTGATTAAGAAAAATGTAAAGAGATGAGTTGTTTTATATAATAGCGGGATATCTTTCCCGCTATTTAGAGTCTGCTGAAAAAGTCCCAAAATAATTCATAATGTTGAAGCCTTAGTTGTCAACTCAGCTAATGCCCCGCTACTTTTGGGGCAATCCGCTTTGGAAAGATTTGGAAAAATATCGGTCGATTATAAAAATCTGGTTATATGCCTTGAAAAATAGAGATTTTAATTGATCCCGTAAAATCAATGCTGTCCGGCTACTATTGTCTTAAAACTATTATCCGGGAGTATTATTTCTGAACCTAAATAAAAAACCAAAGCAAAACAGGCAAGGAATTTGGAATATGAAAAAAAGATTAAATACTGCAGTAGTATTTCTTTTACGTGGAATTGCTAAAGCCGGGCTGAAAGATTATGCCAGAGCAATAGCAGATTTTACCAAAGCAATCAGAATTAAGCCTGATTACGCAGAGGCTTATTTCGGTCGCGGGCTTGCTAAATATGACTTAAACGATTACAACGGAGCAATAGCGGAACTTGACAAGTTCCGATATTAGTGAGACAAAAAACACAGATATTGAAACTGATAATATTAACTTCTATTTTTCTTGCCGGAATTGCGAGGCAAAAGCAGGAAAATCGGGTACTTATCGGCTTATGTCATATAAATGAAAAAACAATCAGACGGCGGAATATATGTCAGCGACTGTATGATGTTAACAGAGAGCTTAGAGTTTCGGACTTCCCGTTTTTATTCCCCAAGGTTAAACCTTATCAGTAAAAATGTCGCGAAATATGCTGAAGAAATTGAAATCGACACTAAAAGAGAGTCGGAGTTGACTCTTTTAGTGTATTTCTCAATACTTCGTACACCCCTTGACATTAATTTTCATCAAACGGCAGTAAATGATAAAAAGGTGTTGCAACTATAAGAATTAAGTTCTATTTTTCAACTGAAAAAAATGAGTATAACAGGGACGGGATAAAGTTAGTTCAGAGCGGTTAAGCCGGTTTTACAGAAATTATCCTGTTCTTTGACATTTTGACAAAACCGGATGAGCAAAAATAATTTTGCATACCCCCGGAATGGCAAAAAGAGGGGGGGGGTATGCAAAATTGTTAATAGTATATGGAGTAAAGAGTTACGGGTATTTTACATGAATTCTGAGGGGAGAAAATGACACCGGGAAAAGGGGTATGCAAAACCGACCTTTTAAGTTGTCTGATTATAAGCAGTTACAGGTACTGCCCCTCGGAAAAGACTTCCTTGATTAGAAAGGATTGAGACGCTAAAAACAAACAATAACAAAAAGCAATTATTTACGCCTCGGAAAAGACTTCCTTGATTAGAAAGGATTGAGACCGGTGTAAAGTTGTTTGTCGCTCATGCCCGCCACCACCTCGGAAAAGACTTCCTTGATTAGAAAGGATTGAGACGGGCTGCAAACCTTTCCGCTCCTGAATCGTGGATAAGTCCCTCGGAAAAGACTTCCTTGATTAGAAAGGATTGAGACTGATTACCAAGATTGATACCACGCTCACCACACTCACTGTCTGTCTCGGAAAAGACTTCCTTGATTAGAAAGGATTGAGACACGGAAGGTTTTAATTTTGAAAGTCTCAATAATGAAACTGAAAAAGAAGTAGAAACAGAAGTTACACCGGATACTATAACAGAAGATAATCCATATAGTCTTCCAGTTCCGGCTATTCAACCATATCCTAAAGCTTAAATAGGAGTTTATAATGTTTTTCATTTTTTTATTCATTGCATTATGGTATATTTTTAAAATATTTATTGGATTAATGATAGTCTTGACACCATTATTAATAATTTCGATATTTTTACATGACTGGTGGGCACATTCATTTTTAAGAAATAAATTAAGACGGAGATAATATGATTTTGATTAATTCAATCGCATTGTACCTCGGAAAAGACTTCCTTGATTAGAAAGGATTGAGACCTGACATACTGTTCATAAAGAGCCTTTATTTATTATTTTAATACATGCACCGACAGCAGGTTGTACACCATCCGTTACGGACACCATACACGAACTCCCTTTTCAAGAAGTGTGCGCTGTATCTGTTTGGAATGCCGGCTCCTGCCGGCGGTGTATTAATAAGCTTTTACTGTTAATTGATTTGTGCAGGGTTAAGCAGTAACCTTCGGGAAAGACTTCCCCGGTTAAGAAAGGATTGAGACCGTACATAAAAGCAGGCAAAGTAATCAGACCGGGGTATTATATCCCATTTCAGGAAAAGGATCAGGTTATTTTTAATGATAACGGAAATATTATCGCATTATTAAGGCTGAATTTCTGTTTTAGAGGCAGGCCAGCCCATGGTGGATTCCGGCTGCTGACTTCGTTTAATATTTCCCTTCCGGCAGTCAGAATAAACAGTTCCGGTTTTCAATAGTCAGTTAACCACAGAATGATAAGTAAGGGATAAGTGCCTGAATGGCTGTTTACACTCCGCGATTTATAAATGGAATTCTGATAAAAACAGTTTTACTCTTTTTATTGATTCTTATTCTCTTCCCAAAAGACAGCTTTGAGCAAAGAATATCAAGGGTATACAGGCATTCATATACATCCAAAAGCAACTACGGCTATAAAGCACCCAAATCATACAAAACACACACATCTTCGTTTTATAAGACAGGCGGAACAAAATATAAATATGGGAAAACATATAAATCCACCGGACTGCCCATGGTTGAACGAAGCTCCGCCGAAAGAAGGAAATTTCTAAAAAGTATGGGCTACAGGAAAGCACCCGTGGGTTATGATGTGGATCATATTGTGCCACTTTCAAAAGGCGGGCAGGATATTCCGTCGAATATGCAATTGTTGTCAAAAGAAGTCCATAAACAAAAAACAAAGAGTGAAAGGAAGAAACATTAACGGACATGAATTGAGTTATTAATAAAATAATGTAATGGTTCAGGGTAAAAAGGAATTATAGTAAAAAATATAATGCAGACCTGCGTTATTACAAAGTTACCGGTATCCGAATATAAATCACGAATAATGTACAGATGGGAATGGGCATATTTAATAAAAACAGCTTGATTATAGTAGTAAAATTCGCTAAAATTACAGTTGTAAAATTGTGTTCAGGTGTTTTTAGCATTCGTAATGAGCAGTATGCCGATTCGGTATTGTATAATGTACGGATAAATTGTGCATTACATCCCGTCAATAATTTCTAACAGGTCAAACACTATTGGTATGATTTATTTTTAATATGATTGAAAGATATACCATCAATGGAATTCAATATTTTGGCTCTATGTTGTTTATAGTGGGTAATCATACTTTAATTTACCCGCCACAAAG
>JBAXDX010000127.1:0-5368 GCA_037140715.1 Ignavibacteria bacterium | reverse complement strand
TTTAATATAAATATAAAATATTTTTCAATTTATCCAAAAAATCGACAATAAAATAATTAAATATTTTTCTATAAAATCAGCTTGCTATGTTAATACTTCTTTCCCCATTTTGATTCAGGCTGACCCGGCTTAAAAAGTACAGCGACATAATAAATTTGTATTAAAAATGATATACGTAATCGTTCGCAAAATGTACTATTTTCTGCATATCTGTTCACAGTAAACGGTTAATCTCCGCGACCTCATTTATTTATCGCCTTCTCCTTACCGGAACAGGTATATTTTAACCGCCCGTATCCTTATTAACTGCCGCCATTCCGGTCTGCCATCAGATAACTCCTGTTATTTTATTTATACGAAACTATCGGGACTGCCTGTACCGCCGGTTAATTCAGATGTACTACCGGATCGGATACCGGCGACTTTGTAATAACGCGGGTCTGCATTATATTTTTTACTATAATTCCTTTTTACCCTGAACCACTACAGTATCAGCCGGCCTGTTCCGGGATAATCGTTTTCAGCAGTTGTTCCGTCAAAATCTGTTGCTAATATCAAATGGCTCCTTTTGTAAAAATTAATACAGAGCGGATTGAAACATATCAGTCCGCCCGTGCAATAAAGCTATTTAAGATTCCTGTTTAATGAAGTAAGGTGAATCAGGTTATTGTTATAATTCAATTCAAAACCGGTAATTTCCGCAGTACTGAATCTTTTTTCAATTCCCACACCCGCACCCTTATGCTCATCAAATTCTATATTATCAAACTTATCCAGGAAGGTCACTGCCTTATATGAAGCTTCTGCCTCTTTCAGATCATTACTGTCCGATTTTAATTCGAAAGCTTCAAGAGCCGCACCTTTCAACAGTTTTGGGAAGTATTCATCATAAATATCAGTACGTCCGAAAACCTCAGTGTTCATTAATTTTTTGTCAATAAAAATAGCAAGCGCATTAGCCCCCTCGGAAACTTTGTACTGGCTCAGAAAAACCTCAAAATCCTTTTCCTTGGTATCAAATACGTCACTCAGGCATGAAGTACCGGATTTGGAGTGGTGTCTGTCAGAATAAGACTCAACATTACTCCATACTTTGCCCTGGTCTGCATAATATCCTTTTTCCTCTTTTAATGAATCAGAAATCTGTTCTGCCTTATCAGCCCTCAGCTTTGTAGGAGCAGAATAGGCTGTTGAATTAAATTTACCTGATTTGTAATTCCATCTTCCGCTTTCAACACAGCTTACGGGAATTACTGACTTTGATTCAGGAGCCAGAAGAACAGAAGTATTGAACACTCTGTTTTGTTTTGCACCTGAAAGAATATCTCCATCCATAAAAAATATAAACTCACCGGAATGGTTAATAACAAGCAGATTATTGACACTGCCTGACTCACTGGTTTCGACTACTTCAGCCTGACCGCTCTTGATTGCTCCGGTTCCGGAGACAAAATTAAAAGTATTCCGGTTAACTGTAGCAATCTGAACAACTGAAAGACTGCCGAAAGACTGAAAAGAAAGTACTTTGCTTAACATACCGAACCTCCGTTTATTACTTAAAAAACAAGAAAATAAAAAAGACATTTAACAAAATATTCAGGGTTACAGCCCGTAACGGAATACATAATGAAAACCGGTATAGTCCGGATATTCTATCCGATGAATTAAAGAATGTACAACTCCGCAAAGCATACAAAGACACAACCGTTTACACCGGTAGTTATGAGCCCGCCTGTAAACATAAACAGAATGAGCAGAATCGAAGAGTTTACAAAAGATATAATTGTAACAAAACTGCCGGGACCGGAAAGATAATAACAGACACGGATTCAGCAGTATGTCAGATATCAGTCCTTTTTAGTCTCAAAAGGCAAAGATTAAGTCGCAGTTTCCTGACCGGAGAAGTGTGGTTCCCGGGCTGATTACCATGCCTCTTTCTTTACCTTTGCCTGCTCTGTGTACGGTCTCAGTCCTTTCCGGTCAGGAAAGTCTTTACCCGGTTATGCTCAGGAAGTCTCATATCCTCCGGGGCTTCGGGGTTAAAGATAAATTTATACATAAATAAAAGCCGGATATGCTCTTTCACCGAAGCCACCTGATAAATAGTATTTTAACAATAGAATTATTACTGCATTCAGCTACTGATACCTGTACTGTTTCGCCCTCCGGCAAGCCTGCAGAATATTTAAATCTGAATTCATTATCATACCGTTTATCCAGCAAATTTACTATGACATAAGGAGTTTCATTTCTAAGTACCACAGCTTCCAGTATATCCCCGTTTTTGTACTTTCTTCCCTGGTTCTTCAGTATCAGATCTTCCTTCCGGCGCGATTTCATGGAATCGTATTGCGGAAGAGAGTTTTTTAATACCATTTCCGATTCATAGTACATTCTCTTTTTCTCGCGGGGCGAGTAATATTTTTCACCTCTTTCATCAAAACCCTTTGCTCTTATTTTCAGATCCTGAATTTCATTATCAAGAACAGTATCTTTAATCCCGAGTGCTTCCAGTCCTGTTACTGTAGCAGATGCTGTTTCAGACGCTTCCTTAAATTTCCCCTGATTTGCCAGTTTCATCATCCGGGACTTAATATCCGCAATATAAAGCAGGGCCGCGTTAAGAGTAACATCATGACCGGCCTGCTGCAATGAAAACTCTCCGGCAGATACAACGCTTATGACTGCCGTTTTTTCAACTGTTTCCAGAGGCATTCCGTCTTTATTAACGTCCCTGTAATTTATTCTTATATCCGCCAGATCAATACTGCCCTGTTCGTGCTGTGGAGGAATTTCTGTTTCAAGTATCAGAATTTTTCCCTGACCAGAGTAAATATCCCCGATTTCATAGGAATTCGTACCGTTTTGCCTGTAGTTATTAAGCTGCGAAACCTTAAGCCCGCGTACTTTCGGAGTAAAAACAACTGAGACATCTGTTGCCGCAATACTGATCAGATAACCCAGTTCTTCCTGAAAAATGCCCGGCGCATCGTCCGGATTTTCAATAAAATATGTATTCCCGCCACCTGAGTGCGCAATTGCTCCCATTAACACTTCATCATAATTATTCCCGACTCCTATAGTAGTAGTCGTAACAGATTTTGCCATAAATGATCCTGACAATCCGGATAACGCATCCGTATCTGTCACGCCTTTATTGGCTAACCCGTCTGTAAGCAACAGTATTCGCGAAATATTATTTCCGGTTATATTTTTTCCGACCAGATCGAATCCTTTCTGAAACCCCCCGCTCAGACATGTGTTGCCACGGGCTTCAATGCCGGCTGTTATACTGTCATAATTATGAATGTCCCCCGCATGTACCGGCTCTGTCAGAACGTCAATGCGATCGTCAAAGACTGTTACAGAGCAGATATCATTTTCTGCCAGTCTGGAAATCAGATTTGAAGCCGCCATTTTTACATAACTGAGTTTATTCCCTTCCATTGATCCCGAACGGTCAAGCACTATTCCAAGGTTCAGCTGAGGTCTTTCTGAAATACTGTCGGATTCCGCAGAAATACGGATTAACAGTCTGATATTAAAATTCTGAGATACCGGGATTTTATCAAAATCCATTTTCAGTTCCGATGAGAACATAATTACCCCTCTTTTTAGATTATTTTTTTTATTTGTTCTATAAACGGCAGAAGAATCTGCCCGTGCAGCTCTTCCACATCGCTTCTGATATTAATTTCCAGTCCGTCAATAACAGTTAATCTTTTCCAGAAAGAATCCGTGACTACGGGTTTTCTCTTAAGCTGTCTGAGATAGCCGCTGCCGGATGAGTTCACGGAAACATTTATATCCGCCTGTGGCTTCGAAACAAAGGAATAATTCATCTTACTGACCCGGGAATCTGCAGGTGCACTTTGCAAACTGTGATTTACGGCAGAATTGCCGTTTAACCAGTTTTTTATGGATTCAAAATCCCATGCAGCCCTGGATGTGTTTATTTCATCAATAAGGCATCTCATATCCTCAGTCGTCATTGATTCAAGAGCTTCCCTGATGCCCGTAAGCCGGATGTGCGACTTCTGCATATGGATAATTAATATCAGCCTGAGCAGATTCTCTTCGCCATATTTTGCCGAACTGCCCGCGCCATCGGGAGGGGCAATAAGCTTTTCCATGGTATAGTAGTGAATCGTTCTGCGGCTCAGACCGGTTATCTTTTCAAGCTCTGAAATAGAATAAGTCTTTTCCATTTTTTCTCCTGCTGAAATATACAGCATAACAGCGGTACTGTCAAGTGTGATATGCTATTATTTTTGATATTGTGCTTAACGGACAGGCTCTGCCTGTAGTTTCCCTGTCCGGCGGTCATCGGCGTATTTGCTGGATGAATATTTTACGAACAACAAAATCAATACATAATTTTTGTACTGACCTGACTCCGTTGAGCCTCTTAATTTAACAGTTGAATGTTAAAACCGGCGACATAATAAATTTGTATTAAAAATGATATACGTAATCGTTCGCAAAATGTACCATTTCCTGCGTATCTGTTCGCAGTAAACAGTTAATCCCCGCATCTGTACATTATTTGTGATTTCTATCACAGATACTTTTTTAGGGGTATACAGCCGACTCCGTAGCCTCATTTATTTATCGCCTTCTCCTGACCGGATACCACCAGGGGAAGGATACCAGCGACTTTGTAATAACGCGACTATTTACAATACTGATTTATTAAATCATAAGCCTTAGCATTTCCAAGTTCACCAGCTCTTCTCCAGTCATTACAGGCTCCGCTATTATCTCCCGCTAATTCTTTAGCAATCCCGCGATTGTTATATGCAGATGCATGATCCGGCTTGATTCTGATTGCTTCGGTAAAATCTGCTATTGCTCCGTAGTAATCTTTTAAGTCAAATTTAGCAACCCCTCGATTGCAATATGCCTCTGCGTAATCAGGGTTAATTTCAATTACTCTGGTAAAATCTACTATTGCTCCTGTGTAATCGTTTAAGGTAACTTTAGCAATCCCGCGATTGTTATATGCCTCTGCGAAATCAGGGTTGATTCTGACAGCTTCAGTATAATCTGCTATTGCTCCATTATAATCATTTAATTTTTTTTTAGCAATTCCGCGATTGTAATAAGCATCTGCATAATCAGGCTTGATTCTGACTGCTTCGGTATAATCTGCTATTGCTCCTGTGTAATCGTTTAAGTCATCTTTAGTAGCCCCTCGATTAAGAAATATTTCTGCATTATCTGAGTTTTTTTTCATATACGAAATTCCCTGCCTGTTTTGCTTTGTTTTTTTATTTAGGTTCAGAAATAATACTCCCGGATAATAGTTTTAAGGTAACATCTCAATAAGTTGAGGAAAAATACAAAGAAAGCTATATGAATTACCCGC
>JBAXDX010000126.1:0-5483 GCA_037140715.1 Ignavibacteria bacterium | reverse complement strand
AGACATCTCAATAAAGGTCGTTTTTTGCAAATAATTCATTTTAGTTTTTTAGGTAATAAAGTATTATTGGGGTTTCACATTACCAAAAACTCAAATACCTTACTTTTTAGTCAGCCTCTAAATATAATAGCACAGGGCAATCGCCCTGTGAAAAATGAATACCCCCCCTGCACAACCTAAAGCCCCACAGGGGCGTAATAAAAGCAATAAATGTTTTGAACACCTTAACCTGACAGCATTGAGTCAATGATTGCCCTGCGTTGTTGCCGATATAGCAATCAATGGGAGGACTTTTGGGAAAAACGTGCAACATAAGAAATTTAAGCAAATTGCCAATAATTTTATTGTCGTACACCCGGATATTTTAATAACGTTGAGTTTATTTGATTATATGAGTAACTTTGCATGCAATGAGTATAATAAAAAATGAAGACACAATTGTAGCCCTGGCAACTCCGAATGGCGCAGGAGCTATTTCTGTAATCAGGATAAGTGGCCGGCAAAGTATTGAAGCTGTAGATTTGATTTTCCGTGGAAAGGTAAAACTTTTAGAGGCAAAATCACATACAGTTCATTATGGGAAAATCTTTTCACAGAACGGGAAACTGATTGACGATGTATTGGTTGCTGTCTTCAATGAACCAAACTCATATACTGGGGAAGACAGCGTTGAAATTTCAACTCATGGCAATCCGCTTATAACTCAGGTGATTATTAAATTACTTGTCAGGACAGGAATCAGGTTAGCCGAACCGGGTGAATTTACAAGAAGAGCATTCCTTAACGGACGGATTGACCTTGCGCAGGCTGAAGCCGTTGCAGATTTAATTAATTCAAGAACAGAAACTTCGATGAAAGGCGCAAGAAACCAGCTTGATGGATTGCTTTCGGCAAAGGTAGGGGAACTTAGAACAAAATTAATAAATTCATCTTCGCTCATTGAGCTTGAGCTTGACTTTGCCGAAGAGGATTTGTCATTAATACCCGACAAAGAAATTACTGATAAGATAACTGATGTTATTTGCGAAATTGATAAGTTACTTAAGACTTATTCATTTGGAAAAATTTTGCGCGATGGTATTAACGTTGTATTGGTGGGGAAAACAAATGTTGGAAAATCATCACTGCTTAATTATATACTGAAAGAATCAAGAGCTATTGTAAGCGAGATACCCGGCACGACAAGGGACATTATCCGGGAAGAGATAACCATTGATGGGTATTTCTTTCGCCTTTTTGATACTGCAGGTATCAGGATAACAGAAGATGCTGTCGAAAAAGAAGGAGTGCAACGAAGCCGGGAAGCCGTTCGGAACGCAGATATTGTGGTTCTAATTAACGACATCGACTCAGGACTTGCGGACGATTTATATTTGCAACTCTGCGAGTTGACCAAGGCGGAGAAGATAATTACTGTAATAAACAAAATAGACAAGAATCATCATTCAGGGCTAAAGGCGGATGCTTATGTTTCGGCAAAGACGGGAGAGGGCATAGGACTTCTGATGAAATTATTAAAAGATAAGTCGGCTGGTGCTTCAGGCTACTCCGAAATGACTGTCATAGTCTCAAACATCAGGCATTATTCTGCTTTAGAGAATGCAAAGGAAAACCTTAACAACGCACTTTATTCGCTCGGTAAAAACCTAAGCGGAGAATTTATTGCTGTGGATTTAAGAAATGCCATTAATAACCTGTCGGAAATTATTGGTCTGGTAACATCAGAAGATATTCTGAATAATATATTTTCGAAATTCTGTATTGGTAAATAAAAATCGTTTCACGTGAAACTAACAGGAAATGAATTGGAAAAGTTCGACATAGTTGTAATTGGCGGTGGGCATGCCGGCGTAGAAGCTTCGGTTGCAGGAGCGCGTATGGGCTGCGAAGTGGCACTTATTTCTATGGATCGTTACGCAATGAGCAGGATGTCCTGCAATCCGGCGATAGGTGGTAGTGCTAAAGGCCACATTGTTCATGAGATAGATGCTTTAGGTGGAGTTATGGGACTGCTTGCCGATAAAACAGGTATCCAGTTTAGAACATTAAATAAATCCAAGGGACCTGCCGTATGGGCGCACAGATGCCAGTCGGACAGGGAGCTTTATAGCGAAGCGACTTATAGGCTTATAAACACTACCAAAAATATTACTATAATAGAAGATTCAGTCATCGACCTGATAACCAGGGGCGACTCCATTGCCGGAGTCATAACAAAGTCAGGTGAGGAGATTGTCTGCTCATCTGTAGTAATTTGTTCCGGTACATTCTTAAACGGGTTGATGCATACAGGGCTTACATCGACAAAGGGAGGGCGGTTTGGAGAACCGGCCGCAACCGGACTGACTGAGTCTCTCCTTAAACTTGGATTTCACTCGGGAAGATTAAAAACTGGCACGCCACCAAGACTTGCGAAAGAATCAATAAATTATCCTGTGCTTAATGAACAGCCAGGGGATGAAAACCCTCTGCCATTTTCGCTTAGAACCGATACATCATCATTCCCATCTTTACCTCAGATCAGCTGCCACCTGACTTATACAAGCATTGATACCCATAAGATTCTGGAAAAAGGATTCGGAGAGTCTCCACTTTTTACCGGAGTAATAAATGGAGTCGGACCAAGGTATTGTCCCTCTATTGAGGACAAGATAGTAAGGTTCGCAGATAGAACACGACACCAGCTATTCCTTGAGCCTGAAGGCCTCGATAGCGGACTAATCTACGTAAATGGCTTTTCAACATCGCTGTCAGCCGATGTCCAGCTTGAAGCAATTCATTCAATAAAGGGACTGGAAGAAGCTACGATGGTTCGCCCTGGATATGCAGTAGAATATGACTTCTTTCCGCCATACCAGGTTGACTTAACGCTGGAGACAAAGCTTGTTAAAGGACTTTATTTTGCCGGACAGATCAATGGCACTTCAGGCTATGAAGAAGCGGCCGCACAGGGACTGATTGCAGGGATAAATGCCGCGCTTAAAATAAAAAATGAGCCTGAACTTGTCCTGAAAAGAAGCGAAGCTTATATTGGTGTTCTGATAGATGACCTTGTTACAAAATCTACCGAAGAA
The DNA here is from genome assembly GCA_037140715.1 of Ignavibacteria bacterium. Classification (GTDB taxonomy): domain Bacteria; phylum Bacteroidota; class Ignavibacteria; order Ignavibacteriales; family SURF-24; genus JAUZPB01. The sequence continues at coordinate 2,409 of JBAXDX010000126.1, read as the reverse complement.
CCTTATCGCATGTTTACTTCAAGGGCAGAGCACAGACTGTTGCTTCGGCAGGACAACTCCGACAGGCGGTTATTAAAATATGGACACAGGATAGGACTTGTAACCGAAGAGATGTATAAGGAACTCAGGCACAAGGAAGATATTATTAATACTAATATCACCACTCTCAGAGGAACAAGACTCCATGCAAGGCAAATAAACCCCATGCTTGAAAGTTTTAATATATCTCCAATAGATTCAACTGAGACGATTGCAAAACTTTGTAAGCGTCCGGAATTAAAACTAATCAACCTGCTAAACCTTATTCCAGAGGACGAACGTAACGGAATAAGCAACTTATTAGATGATGCGATTGCGCTCAATCAGGTGGAAATTGAACTTAAATATGAAGGATATATAAAGCTCCAGGAGGAATTGGTTGAAAAGCTTGAGCGTTATGAAGACATACAGATTTCGATTAACTTTAATTACCCTGAAGCAAAATCTCTTTCCACAGAGGGTAGGGAGAAGTTAAATAAGTTTAAACCGCGGTCGATTGGTCAGGCTTCCAGGATTTCTGGCATTACGCCTTCTGATATCAGCATATTATTGGTATATTTGAAAAGTTAATTTAATTACATTGGGAGAGTCTTGTGGATAATCAAGACCGGTACATTCTCGAACTAAATACATTATTCCGTGAAAATGGTTGTGTACCTGATGAGAATCAAATAGAAAGATTAGCTTATTATGCTGATCTGATTGTCGAAAAGAATCAATTCATCAATCTGATTTCAAGGAAAGATGCTAAGTTCATAATTGAAAATCATATCTTTATCTCTGCCTTTGTTGCGCGCTTTCTGCCTGATAAGTTTCAAAGCTTTATAGACATCGGTACTGGCGGAGGTTTCCCTGGAATTCCGCTGGCAATTTTACGCCCGCAAATGGAAGGAGTTCTTGTGGACTCAACACAGAAAAAAATTACCGCCGTCAGTGAATTTATAAGCAGGCTTATGTTGGGAAATATTACGGCTGAAAATCAGAGAGTCGAAAGCTCCGAGTTTCTACAAAAGTATGAAAATCAGTTCGACCTTGTCGTAAGCAGGGCAACCGTGCCTCTGACATTGCTTCTGAGGTATTCTATCCCGCTTATTAAAAATAAAGCCGTTATAGCATCTATCAAAGGAGGCGACTTAAAAGAGGAAATTAAGGAGGCAGAAAATAAATTTAGACCTTATATTCGCAAAACAACAGTATTTGAACTGAGTTATAAACCAACTAACAAAAGAAACGAAAAAGAAAAAAGATTAATCTTAATGGAATTAAATAAATGAGCCGGACCGGCTCCAAAGCTCTTTTTGCAGAAATCGCTGCGCTTACAACTGAGCAAAGAAACCCTGACTCCATGGATATTGACACAAAATCAATATCTGATATATTAAAGATAATAAATAATGAAGATAAGACCGTGCCACTGGCAGTCGAAAAAGAACTGCCATATATCGTACTGGCGGTTGAAATCATTGTATGTGCACTTAAAAATGGCGGACGCCTGTTTTACTTCGGAGCTGGTACAAGCGGCAGACTCGGAGTGGTTGACGCGGCGGAATGCCCGCCAACGTTCGGCGTCCCTGCCGGAATGATTAACGGCTTTATCGCTGGCGGAAGGGATGCTGTGTTCCACGCTCAGGAAGGTGCTGAGGATATCGAAGAAAACGGAACTGCCGACGTGCTTGCTGCAAACGTAACGGATAAAGACGTTGTATGTGGAATCGCAGCTAGCGGAAGAACTCCTTATGCTACAGGGGCAGTTAGGAAAGCAAAAAAACTTGGCGCTAAAACTCTCTATATTACTTGTAACCCGAGAGAAAACTTTAATCTCCCTGAAGTCGATGTCGCAATATGCCCGTACGTTGGACCGGAAGTCATCATGGGATCAACGCGTATGAAGAGCGGAACTGCACAGAAGCTTGTGCTTAATATGCTTACAACTACTGCAATGATACGAATGGGCAAAATCTATGAGAATATGATGATAGACCTCCAGTTGACAAATAAAAAGCTCATCGAACGCTCAAAACGAATTGTTATGACTATAACCGGATTACAATATGACGATGCGGCTGACTACCTGCAAAAAGCAGACGGACATGTTAAAACAGCGCTTGTCATGATTAAGGCGGGCGTTTCAGCCCGGGAAGCAAAGCAACGACTGGAAAAATCTGACGGCTTTGTGCGTAATGCTGTCGAAGATAGCTTTAATTAAACTTCCATGAATATCTGCCCCCGTAATTATACGGATATTTATTCTTTCTCTTTTTATAAATTATTCAGATGATTAAATGATCAATATCTCAAAAGTATTTCTTCCTGGCACCTCCGAACAGGTAAATTTGTTGCCGGATACACTAAACCTTAGCGGATTATCTG
>JBAXDX010000125.1:0-5638 GCA_037140715.1 Ignavibacteria bacterium | reverse complement strand
AAAGGGCGAAATATAATAGCACAGGGCAATCGCCCTGTGAAAAATGAATACCCCTGCACAACCTAAAGCCCCACAGGGGCGTAATAAAAGCAATAAATGTTTTGAACCTTAACCTGACAGCATTGGGCTTAGCCGCCGCCTTTCTTTTCATTGAGAAATCGGATTACTTTTTAATTTTTGTCTTAATGCCTTGTAGTCAGGGATTATTTCCAGGACTAATTTCCAAAACTTATCCGAATGATTCAGTTCTTTAATGTGGCATAGTTCGTGGATAATGACATAATCAATTATCCTGGTGTTATGAGTCATCAGCCTGAAATTAAAGGACAAATTTCCTGTGCGTGAGCAGCTGCCCCACCGCGTTTTTTGTCCTCTTATAGTTATCCTGCCTGTTTTGAAACCATGTTTATCTGCCAGTTCCTTTACTCTTCCAAGGATATAATTATAAGCCTTCATTTTCAGCCAGGCATCATAAAGATTTTCTAATGAAGCATTACTTCCCGGCGGACTGGTAATAAATAACGTATTGCCATTCAGTTCTGCATTATATGTTTTTGCTACTGCGATAACGTCATGTTTTATTTCCAGTTCATTACCGAGAAACATGTGTTTAGTATGTCCGGGTACTAATTTATTCAGATGTTTGTCAATCCAGTCTTTTTTACTTGAAATGAACAGTTCCGCTGTTTTTAATGGAAATCCGCGCGGTATTATAAGCTGAATACCTTTTTCAGCACTTGCCTGCAGTCTTGCATGTTTAGCTTTATTGCTTACTATCAGCCTGTAATGATATTCCGTGCCTCTGATTATCAGCTTTTGTGAATCCAAATTATTCTCTTCTAAATTTTCTTTTTACATTATTAAAAAAAAGATGAAATTTCAAGTTTTCTTGTTATTTTTCTATCCGGATAAATTATTTTTAATTTAGCTTTAACTCTGTCCTTGTGCAATGACCGGAAGATAATTAATCATTTTTGCATAAGGCGGGTAAAATAAATTTATCAGTTCTAAAATATTATTATTATTTCATTAATAAAAGTTAAAATTGAATACTATTTCAACGCAAAAATTTAGCGAATTTATACTCCAAATTATGGGAAGAGTCCATTTCCCCAGCCATCTGGCAAGTTTTGCTTTTCAGGTGGATTTTGAGCTTAATGATTCGAAATTAAAAAGCCTTTTGAAGAACTACGAGAAGTCTTTTTATTGGGAAAAGCAGTCTGAAGATATTGCCATTTACGGGTTTGGCGAATTAATTACTATTTCCGAATCAGGAAAGGGAAGATTTGCCGCGACTGAAAAGCGGGTTAAACAATTCGCTGCTGATTTTTCCAATAACTGGGAGGCTGAAAATCTCTCTTCCATTCCTCTTTTTGTCGGCGGGATGAAGTTTTATCCTGATAATGATGAGATGTGGGAGAACTATGCCGATTCAGGCTGGTTTGTCCCGCATATTCTTGTGAGGAAAAAAGACGGGTTATTTACAATATTCTATAACTTCTTTATTTCCGGTGAATCTTCATCTGAAAAACTGATAAAGGAATTTTACGCAAAGCTTCAGCTTCTGAAAAATGAAAGCGATGTTTATTCTTCTAAACCTGTTAAGAAAGTAGCGATGCAGACAATAACCGGCAATTCTCCTAAAGATAAAAAGAAGTGGACAGAGTCAGTAAAGAAAGCCGTCCGGATAATTGAGGTAGCGGATTTACAGAAAATTGTACTGTCCAGGAAGGTTGAGCTTGGCTTTAACGATGAACCGGATATTCGCCGTGCGCTTGATATGTTGCTCGATAAATACCCCGAATGCTGTATATTCGCCTTTCATTCAGCCAGGTCCACTTTTTTCGGAGCTTCGCCTGAGAAGCTTTTCAGGATGGAGCCAGGCCGGATAGAAACCGATGCGCTTGCAGGTTCCGCTCCAAGAGGTTTAACCGAAAGTGAAGATAAAACAATAGAAGAGCAAATTCTGAGAAGCGAAAAGAACCTTTGGGAGCATAAGACCGTAATTAACTATTTAACTGAGTTACTGCATCCTGTTTCAGATGAAATAATTTACGAAGATTCTCCGGCGGTAAAAAAGCTGTTGAATATCCAGCATCTCTGGACTCCTGTTAAGGCAAAATTAAAAATTGAACAAAAGATATTTCATCTGCTTGAATTAATTCATCCGACTCCCTCTGTTTGCGGAGTTCCTCAGGCCGGGTCAATGATTAATATCAGGAAGATGGAAGATTACAGCCGCGGGATGTACGCCGGTGCAGTTGGCTGGTTTAATTTTGAAGGGCATGGGGAATTTACTGTTGCGCTCCGCTCGGCGCTTGCAAAAGGGAAGAAGGTTTATGCCTTTGCCGGCTGTGGAATTGTAGAAGGTTCGGACCCGGTAACTGAATTCAGGGAAACTGAATTGAAACTTAAACCTATACTTGCTCTTTTTGAAAATGAAAATTAAAGTTAACCGAAATATATTATGGACAGAATCCTTTGTTAATAAACTGGTAAGTATGGGAGTTAGATACGCATGTATTTCTCCCGGTTCAAGGAGTGCTCCTTTAACAATTGCTTTTGCCAATAACGAAAATATAAAGTCATTTGTCATGATTGACGAACGCTCAAGTGCTTTTTTCGCGCTTGGGCTTGCTCAGTCTTCTTCCTTTCCCGTTGCGCTTGTGTGTACTTCCGGTACTGCGGCAGCGGAGTTTTATCCTGCAATTATCGAAGCTTTTCAACAGAGAATACCCCTTATTATCTGTACGGCTGACCGCCCGCCAGAGCTAATCGGCCGCGGTGCTAATCAGGCAATCTATCAGGATAATATTTATCAGAACCATATCCGCTATTTTATTAATGCGGGACTGCCTGTTGCTACGAGGGAAGGACTGATGTCAGTTTCAGATATTGCCCGGGCTGCTTTTCTTCAAAGCATGATAATTAACCGGGGACCGGTTCATATTAATTTCCCGTTTGCCAAGCCGCTTGAACCGTCTGCCTTTACTGATGAAGTTGACGAAAGTCTTATTTCAGTCAGTCATGAATGGATAACTAATGTTAATCCTTTAACGCGGAATCTGATACAGGCGGAAAATGCAGGGGAACTATTGGACGAGACAGCCGGTCTGTTAAAAACCAGGAAAAGGGGATTATTAATCGCCGGTCCGGGTAATTTTGGCGATTCATTCGCTGAACTTTGTTACCGGCTTTCTCTAATCTTAAATTATCCGGTTATTGCCGATGCTGCATCACAGCTTCGTTTTGGCGGAGCTGATAAGTCTAATGTTATTGCTGACTTTGAGGGCTTTATCCGTTCTGATAAATTTTTCCAGTCGGCAGAGCCTGAGCTTATTATTCAGTTCGGACGCGCTCCGACTTCCAAAGGTATGGAATTATTTATAGAGAAAACGAGCGCGGATTATTATGCAGTTGATGAGTATGGCGACTGGCATGATCCGTTTCATAAGGCAAAGGCTGTCGTTATATTGAAACCGGAAATTTTCTGTTTTGAGATAATTAAACGCCTTGAAAAGGATAATTTCATACAGCCTGACGGCAGTTATTCCGGTTTGTTTAAGAATGCCGAACGCATTTCCTTAGCGCTTAAGTCCGGGCTGATTGAAAAAGCGTCCTTCTTATTTGAGGGACGCGTCATTACTGAAGTCATTGAACTTATTCCCGATTCCTCTGTCATTATGATTTCGAACAGTATGCCCGCACGCGATTTGGATTACTTTGCTCCAAAATCAAATAAGGATATAAAAATATTTCATAACAGAGGAGCAAGCGGAATTGACGGCATTACTTCGACAGCGCTCGGCATTGCCATTGATTCCGGCAGGCCGGCTGTTTTAATTACAGGGGATCTTTCTTTCTATTATGATCTTAACGGACTTCTTGCATCGATGAAATATTCCATTCCGCTGGTTATAGTTCTGATAAACAATAACGGTGGCGGTATTTTCGAAATGCTTCCGATATCCGGTTACGAGAAAGTTTTTAATGATTATTTTACTGTTCCGCATAATCTCGATTTTGCTCCCATTGTAAAAGCCTATGGTGGTGGCTTTATAAACATTGAATCGTTTGAACATTTCCGTGAAAGTTTCCGAAAGGCGCTTAGCTGCCGGTCTTTTACCGTGTTGCAGATAAAGACCAGCGCAAAGCAGTCGGCGGCTTACAGAAAAGAATTTTGGGTAAAAGTGGCGGAGAATATCTGACCGGGCGATGGGAATATTCATATTATCATAATTAAATCCCCCGTTTCCATAGAAAATAATATTAAAAAAATGTAAATTTGTCCGGTAAACTATCCGCTCCGGCGGGTATATTCTGAATTCCAAAACAATTTGAATGGAGAAAAAATGAGGCTGATACTTTCATCAATTATAATGTTCTTAATTATCTATACAATGTCAGGCTGTAAAAGTGATGTAACAAATCCGCCGTCATCACCGCCGCCCGTTGATACAACTTCGCAGAAAGGCTGGGTTAAGGTCTGGTCGGATGAGTTTAATTATAACGGACTGCCCGACTCGACAAAGTGGGGTTACGATGTGGGTGTGGGTGGCTATGATTCACTCGGGGATCCTACAGGTTGGGGTAATAATGAGCTTGAATATTATACTTTTCAAGACCTTGATAATGCCCGCGTTAAGGATACAGTACTGGTTATTGAAGCCCGCGATGAAAAATATGGCATTAGTAATTATACATCGGCACGGCTTGTAAGCAGGAAGAAAGGGGACTGGACTTATGGCCGGTTTGAGATCAGGGCAAAACTTCCGGCAGGCAGGGGTGTTTGGCCGGCTGTCTGGATGCTTCCTACAGCTAATACTTATGGAAATGGCAGCTGGCCTGATAATGGCGAAATAGATATTATGGAATATGTCGGTTATGATAAAGGTAAGGTGCACGCCAGCACGCACTGTAATCTTTATAATTTTGATCATGGTAATCAGAAGACTAACATTATTACTGTGCCTGATGCTGAAACCGCTTTTCATGTGTATGCTCTCGAATGGAATAAAGATACTATACGCGCATTCGTGGACAGCGTTAAGTATTTTACGGTGGTTAACGACAATACAGGCTGGCAGGCCTGGCCTTTTGATAAGGATTTCCATTTAATTCTAAATGTTGCGGTAGGTGGCACCTGGGGCGGGGCAAAAGGAGTCGATCCTTATATTTTTCCGCAGCAGATGGTTATTGATTATGTGCGGGTGTATAAGTGGGTGAATTAAGTTAAAAGGCAGAGGCAAAGTGAAGCCTGAAAAGCATAATATAAATAATATATTCGGACAAAAGGGAAGATAATAACGGCTATAGAGAAAATATTTGTATCTTAACCCTGACAACATTGGGGGAATCAGGTTATCATTGATATTACTCATAATCTTACTCTTACTCATTTTTGACTGTCTTAAATAATATTTTTTAATAAGATAACATGGGAGAAATAATATGAAAATGATAGTACTGTTCATTATAGTTGCGTCCGGCTGTTTTGCTCAGACATCTTCCAGTATGAATATTATTGGCAAAGGCGAATTATTAACCGATGAAATAATTCAGGATAAAAGAGAGAACCGTGATGATGATGGAGAACTATGTTCTGTATTAATGATAGAGCACAATATGAGCGGGTTAA
>JBAXDX010000124.1:0-5860 GCA_037140715.1 Ignavibacteria bacterium | reverse complement strand
CTGTTCAATATTAATCTTAGGGAAAGCATAAAAAGCACCTTCAGGCTTAACACAGCTGATACCCGGAATAGCGTTAAGCCTTTCGACCGTAATATCGCGCCTTACCGTCAGCTTCTTAATATTCTCAGCAAGATGCGACTGATCGCCTTCCAAAGCCGGTCTGATTGCATACTGTTCCGGATGGTTTGCCGACAGACGCGCTCTCAGAAGTTTGTTTATAGCATCAATGTAATCCGTAAGACATTCCCTCCTTCCGCTGACAATTCCCCAGCCGATACGAAAACCTGGTACCATATAATTCTTAGAAAGTCCGCCGAATGTAACCACCGAAACATCTTTATTGAGCGAGCCGATTGAGATATGTTTCTTTCCGTCATAGAGCAGCTTGTCATAGATTTCATCGGCAAGGATAACAAGGTTGCGTTCAAGTGCCAGGTCAGTTATCTGCCGGAGTATATCCGGAGTATAAAGTGAGCCGGTCGGATTATTAGGATTGATAATTATTATAGCTTTGGTCTTATCATTTATCTTAGACTTAATATCTTCAATATCAGGCTGCCAGCCGTTATTCTCATCAAGATAATATGGATTCTCTATAATCTGAAGTTTGCTGCCAACAGCGGTATAAAGCGGATAACCGGGAGTAGGTGTCAGCACGTTCTCGCCCTCATTTACAAGAGCCGTAAGCGCAAATTCGATAGCTTCGCCGGCTCCGGTGGTAACAAAAATATCCTGTACGTTATCTATTCCTTTGCGGTCAGCTTCCCTTTCAATCGCCTGTACAGCTTCCTTAACTCCTGAAGACGGAGAATAACCGTTCATATTATTGAGCATAGCCTGGTAGGTGTTTTCTATAATATGACGCGGTGGCTGGAAATCGAACAGATTAGGATCACCAATATTTAAGTAAAGCATTTCTTTTCCGCTTTTTGCCACTTCATCGGCAACTACAATAATGTCTCTTACGGCATAGGTAATATTTTCTGTCCGCTGAGCTGGTTTAATTACTTGGTAAGCCATTCTGATTTTCCTTCTGAATAAATAAAGTCGTGCCTGAATTGAACGAATAATAAACCTTTTATGTGTTCAAAGTACTGTAACAACAGCGTCTTTGCAGATATTAATCGACAAAAATAAAATATGAAACAAAGATGCAAAAAACAGGCGTAAACGCCAACTAAAATTAACGGAGTTTTTATATAAAAAGATATTCAGCGGAAAGCAGATAACGAAATAGTCAGGTCTTCAGACGGCAATGGAATACATAATGAGAGGAGAGGGATACAGCCGGAATATCCAGTTCAATGTCAGAGGGAAGTATATAACTCAGACACAGATACTGACAGAAGCGGTATTAAATGCATTTGCGGATATAAACAGAATGAGCCGGAGGAGAATGTAAAGAACCGGATTCAGGCACCGGAAACATTAACGGACAGCTTTCATGCCAGTATATATTATGTCCTTACTTTTAGAAATTATTTGTTTCCCGAATGCGCGGGTTTAATTTGGTGGCTGTTTCCAGATCATTAGTTGAATTTCTATAATTCTTTAAATCATAATAAATACGTGCACGGAGAAAGAAAGCCTCAGCAAACCCATTGTTTAATATTACCGCTTTGTTTAAGTCATCGATAGCCACGTTATAATTTTCAAGCGTTTTACTTGCCTTAGCCCTGCAAAAGTATTTGAAAGCATCTTTTGGGTCAAGATGAATTGCCTTTGTATAATCAGCATACGCTCCATAATGATCATTAAGCTTTGACTTAATATTTCCCCTGCGGATATACGCCTCAGAATTATTTGGATTTATCATAGCCTTTGTGTAATCGTTGAGAGCACCATGGTTATCCTCAAGGCAGGACCTTGAATTGCCACGGTTAAGGAATGCTACAGTATTTTCAGGGCTTAACTCAAGGACTTTATTAAAGTCAGCTATTGCCTCGTTATACTTTTTCTGTATATTTCTTATAATACCCCGTTGATTATAGGACTCAGCATTATCGGGTTGCTGCTCAATTACTTTTGTAAAACATTTAACCGCATTATCATAATTTTCCATCTTGGCTTCAAGCAGTCCGAGACTAAATTGCAGTTCGGTCAGAGCCGGATTCATCTCAGTTGCTTTGGAATAATCTTCCATTGCGCCCTGATAGTCAAAAAGGGTGTGGCGGACATTGCCTCTTTCCACGTATGCGGATGAATCTTCCGGACAAAGCCCGATTATTTTTGAAAATTCTTCATCAGCTCCTTCTAAATCATTTTTATCAAGTTTTATCGATGCACGAAGATAATATGCTTTTATAAAGAGTGGTTCCATCTTTAATATGGCGGATATTTTAAGCAGAGAGCCTTCAGTATCCTGCCGCTTATTCTTTGCTATAGCAATATTATATAAAGACTCTATATGATGCTTAGGGCTGATTGATATAACCCGTCTTAATTCGCTTTCAGCTTTCACAAAATTACCAAGTTCAATTTGTATCAGACCCTTATAGAAAAAGGGATCCGCATGGTTAGGATTAATTTCCGTTGCACTGTTTAGATCAAGCAGAGCTTTCTTATAGTCTTTTAACCTGAACTTTACATGTCCAAGCGCATAGTAAGCTTCTTCGCAGCCAGGATCATTTCGTACAGCTTCCTGGTAATCCTCCACTGCACGCTGCAGGTCGTTCAACGACTCCCGAATAAGTCCGCGCTGATAAAATGCCTGAGCATTGCCGGAGTTATTACTAAGATATTTGTTCAGATCATTTAAGGCTCCATCTTTATCATTAGACTTAATCCTTGCAACAGCACGGTCATAATATATACCGGCGGAGAATTCCGGATCGAGCTGAATTGTCTTGTTAAAACCTGAAATAGCATCGCTGAATTCACCAAGATTAAGCCGGCAGAGCGCCCTGCCATAATATGCCTGGGATGAATTCCCGTCTATTGCTATAACCTTGTCATAAAACTCTAAAGCTTCAGTATAATTGCCGGTATTATATTTTTCAGTAGCAAAATTAAGTAATTTTTTAACTTCGCCTTTACCAAATATTCCTTTGAAAAAATCCATAGACCGCATCCGGTATATAATAAGTTAATGAATAAATAACGTTTGATTAATTTCTGATAATCTTACACACACATTATAAGCAAAAATAGTTCATTTCTCAAATGCCCTGTTTCTAAATTGTCTTTGTCATATCAGGTAAGTATCGGGTCTGTTCCCAGTATATTTATGAAACCAGTAAAGTTTGCAACACCATGGCCGAAGAACCATTTATTAAAACAACCGTAAAATAGCATTTTTTTTTATAATTCAGAATATTATTCTGTATTGAATGTCAGACAAATATTTATTTTCTTCATTTATACAAAAAATATTTACGCTCCCGCAATAGAATTCTTGTTTCTTTCAGCATTTTTCAGGAAAACTTGTCAAAGTCCCGATTATGTTCCCCATTATTATACATACAAAATCACTCATATACAGAATCCTGCTGTATAAACCTGCATAAATATTTTATTTCCAGACTATCGGTCATTCTATTGTCGTACACCCCTTGTAATCTATTACATTTTAACTTATGTTTGTTTCAGACAAATGAAAAATCTTAACATAAATATCGCACAAAATTCTAACGGACAGGCAATGGGTCTTTGTTGTTCTATGGCATCAGATATACCATCGCCGGAGGATATTGTTTAAGAATCGTTTCAAACAGATTTTTTAAAAGCCCTTACGGTGTAAACCTAAGGGCTTTTTTGTTATTGGCTGATTCCATCCGGACAATCAGGCTTAGCCGGGATAAAATTCAAACAACATTCAATCATAACTGTTCAATAAAAAAAGAAAGAGGAAAAAAAAATGAGCACTAACGGAAAACCAAGAGACTACCGTTTCGAAACTTTACAGCTCCACGCAGGCCAGGTTTCTGACCCGACAACAAACTCGCGCGCTGTTCCAATTTATCAGACAACATCTTATAATTTTAATGACGCCGACCACGCTGCAGAGCTTTTCGCACTACAGAAATTCGGCAATATTTACACAAGGCTTATGAACCCGACTACGGATGTTTTTGAAAAAAGAATTGCCACTCTGGAAGGCGGTGTTGGAGCACTTGCTACAGCATCGGGACAGGCGGCACAGTTTTTAGCTGTCGCAACAATAGCTCAGGCGGGTGATAATATTGTTTCAACAAGTCTGCTCTATGGCGGAACTTATAATCAGTTTAAGGTTACCTTCCCAAGACTCGGCATCAATGTTAAGTTCGTTGATGGCGACAATCCGGCGGATTTTGAAAAATTAATCGATGATAATACCAAGGCTTTATACGTTGAGACAATAGGCAATCCTAAATTAAACATCGCAGACTTAGAAGCAATCTCAGAAGTGGCGCATAAGCATGGCATCCCGCTTATAGTTGATAATACGTTTGGAGCCGGCGGATATCTTGCCCGCCCGATTGATCACGGAGCTGATATAGTCGTTGCTTCGGCAACCAAATGGATCGGCGGACACGGCACTTCTCTCGGCGGAGTAATTATTGATTCGGGGAAATTCAAATGGAATAACGGACGCTTCCCTGTCTTTACTGAACCAAGCCCGGGATATAACGGATTAAAATTCTGGGATGTATTTGGCAACGATTCACCTTTTGGTAATATTGCTTTTATAATCAGAGCGAGAGTCGAAGGACTCAGAGACATCGGTCCTGCGATTAGTCCTTTTAATTCATTCCTTCTGCTTCAGGGACTGGAGACATTATCCTTAAGAGTAGAAAGGCATGGCGGGAATGCTTTGAAACTTGCCAAATGGCTTGAAGCTAATGAGCATGTCGAATGGGTTCTGTATCCCGGACTTGAAAGCCATCCTTCTCATGAAAAAGCTAAGAAGTATTTAAGGCATGGCTTGTTTGGATCAATTATCGCGTTTGGTCTTAAAGGAGGAACAGAGACGGGCAAGGCATTCATAAATAATGTTGAGCTGTCGAGCCTGGTTGCCAATGTCGGTGATGCGAAGACGCTTGTAATTCATCCATCATCAACAACACACCAGCAACTGTCGGCTGAAGAACAGATTGAAAGCGGAGTTTCGCCTGAATTGATAAGAGTATCCGTAGGAATTGAGCATATCGATGATATTATAGAAGATTTTGATATTGCAATTAAAGCGGCTGTCGCAGGGAAATAAGGCATAACACTAAGCGCCCTGTTTTTATGAGATGTCATAAATTACAGGGTGCTAAGTTTTTATTCGCAAAACAGAGTGCCTGGCCGGTCTTTTTCGGGAAATCATAGCTGAAAAATGGAATCGTTGTGAAAATTTCTTTTTACAGTTAAGCCTTCTTATCTACAATCATCCCCTGGTCTGAATCAAGCGAGCTTTTCAGATTTTTAACGAAATCATTAACATCATTCTGACTTGCGTTGCCGGATTTTTTGTCGTTCATCAGATCAGTCAGTTGTTTAGACACATCATTTTGGGTTGTTGTTGATGCTGTTGCCTTTTCCGCTGTCTTTGAGTCTATAAGTTCCGCAGATTTCAGCATCTCCTGCTTTTTTCTCGTTCCGCTTGCTTTCACTTCGGCAATCTGCCTTTGTTCTTCAGCCTCGGTAATCTGTTTAGCCTCATATTTCGCAGTAATTTCTTTAATCTTTGCTTTCTGTTCATCGGTTAATTCATTAGTTGTATCAACCTGAGTCTGTAATTTTCCTGACGCTGTGCCAAGTAATCCGCTAACCATAACTATTCTCCTTATGTTTATTATTTATTTTCGCTCATATTTCCATTGTCTTATAATTATAAGCACAAAATTATGGCTCTATGTTGTTTATAGTGGGTAATCATACTTTAATTTACCCGCCA
>JBAXDX010000123.1:0-5887 GCA_037140715.1 Ignavibacteria bacterium | reverse complement strand
GTGTCCACGATGTCATGACACGAAAATCCATCCACGATGTCGTGGCACTCAACAGTTAGTTAACGATAGTTTTCTGGTAATGCATAATATGCGGAAGATAATCGTTTTAAAACGGGATATGGGGTTGATTGGTTGCCAAAAACAAAGGGCGAGTAACCACCTATGCCGTCTCGTCTTTTTACTGGAGTCTATCATTTAATATCGGTCTAGTAAGGGTGATAATCACCACGAAGACCCTGTAATACTTTCCTCGTTAACATCCAGTAAGATAGACTTAATACGCGCAACGCAGTATCTCGCCCGTTTAAAGCTTTTTACATTTCCTTCAAAGAACCTGAAACCAATAACAAAAGTGCTACAATGCTTGCTTCTTGATAAGCTGTAAGCAGCCTATCTAAATAACCGCCCTTTTGGCAGTTCGTGATCACTATTAATACCGCGTGATTCTTTTCGTGTTACCTCCCAGTGAAATGGTTAACCTTTATTCAAATCCCAGAGACATAAACCAAGCAGCGCATTGAAGCACCTCGTAAAATATAATGTACGCTTGCTTATTGTCGTTGTCAATAGGCGCAAGAGAATTATTATTTCTTAACAAGTCATGACAACACAACGAATTTTTCCCCTTCTTCAGATTTGACCAGTTCAAAAAAATCACATTGCTTACAGTTCATTTCCTTCATAGCAAATGTCCCCTGGATTATGTCCTGGCATAGTGTTCCGGCAATTTCCCAGCAAATACGTCCCGCACCCTTACCACCGTTTCTTCCACTATGAGTGTAATTCCTGACAACGGGACAAATCCCCAGATCGTTTTCTCTCTCCCCATCTATTTCACGACCACATTTCTTGTATTCCCAACAATTAATCTTAACCAAAATATGTATCCCCCTTCCAACTGAAACTACAGAAATAATATAGTCACTTGTCGCCGTTTTGCAATAGCAGGTCCATTCCTCTCAAAAAGCGCACCCGGTGCGTTTCCCATCCCCAAAAATCTTATCGATCCGTGAATTCCTCAAGAACAAACTAATGAATAATAAATTTATAAAATCATTTTCTGAAGGAGGTAATGACCATGAAAAAGTAACTTTTCGCCCGACCGGTCTCAGTAGCGCTCTGTGTCCTAATTTCCCGAAAAAATTATACCTATGCCACGCCAGGGAGCTCGATATCCAGTGATTTGAGAATATCCCGCTACGCCTTGGTCACCTCTGTGAGGATATGACCGTACGTCCCAGAATATTTAACCTTGGTCAAGCGGCATATAAACACCCATTCATAGGTATAATTATACCTATGAATGGACAGAAAAAATCAAGAAATAATGCCTTTATCATTGATCTATAACGTTTTTTCACGATCCTTGTTATAATTTTGGCGGGAATTTAGGCTGTGTGGAGATGTTTGAGCAGATCAAGACGATCACTGACAGTAGTGAAATTGGTATCTCTGATTATATCCGGGATGCTGTCCAAGAGAAGCTAACAGAATTCAACCATTCGATAATTAAGGAGGGATAAATAATGTTTACAGATAATTTACAGGATATGGTTTCGGGGATCAACACCCCACCTGTGAAAAAATCAGGTCCGGAAATACCAGCCACCGGATCAATAATTACCCAGGTTATCGACCAGACACCCGATATTGAGAAAGTCAATGCCGACCATTATCAACCGGAGAGTGAAGACTCACTGATTGAATACGTCAATAATCAGAATAGCAAGCTTGAAATGGCGAGCATCCTGGTCAAGTGGGAAATAGGCAGGTCCATCAACAGCTTCTATAAGGGTAAATATGGAGACCATGAACTGGAGAAGATATCAACGTCAACAAGTATTGGCACAAAAAATCTTCGTAAAATGTGCAGGTTTGCGAGGATATACACCGCGGATCAGCTCTAATCATTACTCAAGGGGGATTATACGTTGACCTGGTTTGATATTGCCCAAAATCTAACGGTTGAACCGGCGAAGATGATTAAAACCTATGAACTTTCAGAAAGTTATGACAATCTTTTAATCCAGATTAAAAGATTGAAGGACCCCAATGAAAAAAGGTGGAAAAGTAGGAGCGCTTCGATAGCAATCTCGGAAACCATACTGGAACCAGCAATAACCACTGGTTAATGGAGACTCCTGTTTTAAACGAAACTCCGCTTGAGAACCCTGATATACCCGTATTTCAGATTCCCGATGGCCAGGTGAAAGAAATTGATGATCTCTGCGTAGAAATTAAAAAGCTCCGTGAAGATCTTGAACACAAGGTATATCAGGTAGATCAATCACAAGAGCTCTACCACAATACTGCTTTGGAAATGCATAGCAAGAATAAACTCATTGAAAGGCTGCGAACCACATTGAAGCAGGTATATGGTATGATTGAAAACGGATACGATCACGTGAATATGTTATCGCAGGTTGATTGGCACATATAGGAATGAGAGGATTGGGGGAGTAATAACCGGGATGGTGACAAAAATACATGATAATCATTAGCTATTTATAAATTTAGTTGGACTTTTCCAGAGTTCTTGCTAATAAACTGCATACGATTTGTAATTCCAATAGAGGAAGGGGAAGGATGGACGACATAAAACAAGTCCCTCAGCAGGAGATTCTCGATGTAGATAAATCATTTATTTTACCTGTTGGGTTAAAATTACAAATCATATTGGATGGGGTTACGATAACTTTGGATAGCTTTTCAATTGGATTTCTTTCTAATCATTACATCATAATAGGATATCCTCACAAGGAAAGTCTGGGTTCGATTGCAAACAAGTTATTTAAAGGCAACAAACTAACGGTTCGATATTTAGATGGTGGCAATATCTTTGCGTTTCGATCAATCATCATGGGAGCAATAAATGATCCGGTAAAGCTCGTATTTATTGAATATCCCACCAAACTTGTTCGTCAAGGTCTTAGAAAAGATAGACGGGTACAATGTGATCTTCCGGCACTGTTACTCAGGGGAAATCACAATGATGATAATATTATCTCGGACATGACGTATAGCGGGATTATCTCCGACATAAGTATTTCCGGATGTAGTTTTGATATGAAACTCATTCCAGGCATTCAAATACTGCCGTTTATCCGAATGAATGGAGAGATTGCGCTTCACCTTCAATTACCGGGGATAGAAACCAAGGTTGAGATTTTCGGGGAAATAAAAAGAATGACGCGGGATCCAAAAAAAATCAATTTGGGGCTTTTGTTTCATGACGTTGATAATATAACTGTAGATAGAATTACTGAATATATCCATACTGTTGAAAAGTTTAACCCCGTATATGATCAGTCATAGGATTGACACTTTGATGGGTGAAAAATAGCACTGTAATTGCTTGTCTGATTCCCATCATAGCAGTGCTCATCCTTTCTTTAATTATTGGTATTGTTTGATATTTTATCGTTTATAAAAGGAAATAAGCACAGATGAAAGTTAAAATATTTGCCAATAAAAGTGACGCAGAAAATCTGGAAACGGAATTAAATAACTGGCTAAAAACTAATAAAGGTATCGGGATAAAAGAGATAAAACAAAGTTTCACTACCGATGGCGATTCAGTCTTTTTTCTTATATCCGTATGGTATCAATAATAAAACGGGCTAAATGCACGTCAATGATAACCGCAGTTATTAAACCTGCCGGACTCAATATACCGCACTCCGCGGTCAGCTAATTCGCTAATTTCCTCTTCAGAACACCCTGCAAATTGACCAAGATGAGTCATCGCGGGTAACCATCGATGCGTTAAATAGTAACCGATTCTCTCAGGGAAAACCTCTCGTTTCCCCTTATCAGTAAGGAATGGTGGTATGTAACAATGAACCATGTTTTGTAATCCGCGACATTCCTTTGAAAGGAAAAAGAACCAGAATGGAAATTCATCATCCAGGAGATTTACATATTCCCTCACCGGTTTACTTTTGAAAAGCTCAGAAATATTATCACGGTATCCTTGGAAAGTTATTTCAACATTTTCTTTGTATGCCTT
This sequence comes from Ignavibacteria bacterium, assembly GCA_037140715.1. Lineage (GTDB taxonomy): Bacteria > Bacteroidota > Ignavibacteria > Ignavibacteriales > SURF-24 > JAUZPB01. Next base: position 1,878 of record JBAXDX010000123.1, on the reverse strand, counting down.
CGATATTTCAGGTAATACAGTAAGACTTCTCAGAACATGGAGTGCGGGTTGGATGTTTCTTTCCAAAACCTCTTTTTTAGATACGATGATAACTAATGGGCTAATATGATCACTAACTTCTCTTGGCATATATGACACTTGCTTCTCTCCTCGCCTCTTGACAGTCATTATGTTCCATTTCCCAGAAACAAGTAGCCGTAACATAATGATTGAGGCACCGGATGTCAATCAAGACAATTCATAACTATAGCTGTCTTCAGCGCCACCCTCTTACCCTATCTGGTAATCCTTGACAGAATCCTAATGACGCTTATCAGGAAAAGGGCCATTCCCAAGAACATCAGTACTGAATACTGCGTTAGATTCCCCGCTGCATTGTACCATGTTATAAACAGATCTATATAAGGTTGGAAAAATTCCGTAAATAAGTCGATCATTAATGTAATCCCTTTCAAATAATCCGTTGGTAACATATTAATTCCTCGCATTTAATTACTGGTTATAAGCTGCGATTCTCAAACTTAGGATTATTGGGACGGTTATGAAACAAGCCTCCTTAACGTATCAAGAGAAAAAGGCTTTTGAAAAAAAGTTACTGGGTATTCCTGTTTTTCCTTTTCAAGCGATGACCTGAAGAGGTCTATATTCCCACTCATATAGATTGTCTTTATTTGCGCATAATGTGTCCTAATGTGTCTCATCATGTCCAAACCGTTTTCCACAGGCATCCCCACCTGAAGATTTATATTTTCTAAATCATACAATAGCCAATAACTTCGGTCACATAAGATACTAACCCCTTGACATATTGAAATCCATCCATAAATTACGATTCAGAAGTTGAAGTTGATCTGATGTAAAATCAAACGTGCAAGGATAATCCACACATGATCCCCAGCGCCATCCATAGAACTCGATAGTAATTATCACAATAAATCAATAAGTTATAAGGACACCAAATCACCGGTTGTCCCTTGCATTATATTTGCAATAACCAGGGAGAAAGGAGGTACATGAGACAGGAAAGAAACTATAAATCAATAGGTTACTATCTGCTTGCTATTTGGATAGTTTTTTTATTTATCTTTGCTGGTGGTTATGCACAACGGGGTGAAACTCAGCCGTTGACCGTTAAAACCTATTTTAGGATGCCCCGAGACTTTCGTTCTCGATTGAAGAAACACGGTCTCGATAAACAATTCAGCGTTGTTGAAATAAATGATGGTAAGCTCTACTTTTACAGGGATGGTAAAAAGTGTATTTTTTAAAGTAAATTTAGAAATAATGGGTGTCGGATGGTCGACTGAGAATGTTTACCGGTGGCTCTGGATAAGAAATTATAAGAAACATGCATATTATTATATGGATACATTTTTATGACTCCCAGGAGTCTCTGATTTTGCTATGTACACGTACCTTCCCAATAAATTATTTCTTGACAAACGCTCACAATATATCTATATAGTAGCTGTATGATAGTTTTCATAGTCGGTGGATGTTTATGGATGCCCTCCTTCATCCACCGACACCCCCTTTATCAAGATAAAAGAAAAGATAGACATGTAGAAACCGCAAGTATTTCAGAATAACAACATCCATTCATAATTCTAAGAGATCACATCGACAATAGTCAATCAAGGATAGGAGTAATATGTCCAGCATCAACTTTAATGAAGTAACGAAAGAAATTGAGTTAATCGGTTCGGAATCGTTTATAGAGGCAAATTTCCACTTAGTCCAGGATCTGTGGGTAACAGGATTGAAGAAGAATAAATTGAAACGGACCAAAGCAACAAAGGTATCAAAATCATTCGCCATAGCTGAAGAATCCAAGATAGCTGAACCAATAGTAGCTTCTGAAGCGTTAGAATCTCCTGT
>JBAXDX010000122.1:0-5893 GCA_037140715.1 Ignavibacteria bacterium | reverse complement strand
TCCGGACGTTCGGAATAAGTAAAAACATGCAGATATGAAACCGGCAGTTCATTTATTCCTTTTTTTCCTTTCCTGGATACTTATACATCCCTTCATCGAAATGGCTTTAGTATCCGGACGTTCGGAATAAGTAAAAACATGCAGATATGAAACCGGCAGTTCATTTATTCCTTTTTTTCCTTTCCTGGATACTTATACATCCCTTCATCGAAATGGCTTTAGTATCCGGACGTTCGGAATAAGTAAAAACATGCAGATATGAAACCGGCAGTTCATTTAAGAATTTATAAGTCTCTAAGAAATGCTCTTCCGTTTCTCCGGGGAAACCAACAATTACATCCGCGCCTGTCCCCGCATCAGGGATTTTCTCTTTAAGCTTCAGTACAAGGTCAGCATAATCTTTTTGCAGATAACGCCGTTGCATAAGACGCAGGATATCAGGGCTACCGCTTTGAAGCGGGATATGAAAATGGTGGCACAGCTTTGGGTTTTCTGCCGTCAGATTTATAATATCATCAGTAAGAAGATTCGGCTCAATTGAACTAATTCTGATACGGTAATCCCCTGGTATTTTAAGCAGCTTCTGCAGAAGCCGGTACAGGTTCGTATCTGTGATTTTGCCATAATCGCCTACATTAACACCAGTCAGAACAATTTCCTTATAGCCGTCATCCAGCAGGGTACGAAAATTAGTCATGACTTCCTCTGCCGGAAGACTGCGGCTTTTACCGCGCGCAAGCGGAATGGTACAGAATGAACATTTATAGTCACAGCCATCCTGGACTTTCAGGAAAGCCCTTGTCCTGTCGCTTACCTTAGATGTATAAGCACCGTTAATTTCATTCAGGCTTTCAGTCGGACTTACATAAACACAGGAGAGGTCTTTCTTTTCGAAGGTATCAATGTATGAGAAGAGTTTAAATTTTTCATTGCTACCCAGGACAACATCCACGCCGTCAATGCGTGCTATTTCATTACCTCTTAACTGTGCATAACAGCCGGTTACGGCAATAAATGCACCCGGATTATTTCTTAAGGCACGCCTTACAATCTGGCGGCATTCCTTATCGGCGTTATCAGTAACTGTGCATGTATTGATTAAATAAACATCGGCTTTTTCCTTAAAATCAACTATTTCAAAGCCGTTGCTTAAGAACTGGCGGCCAATTGCAGAAGTTTCAGAGAAATTCAACTTACATCCAAGCGTATAAAAAGCAACTTTACCAGGCACATTGTTCCTTTCTGTCTTACATATAGAAAGGTAAAGGCAGAGGTAAAGGTATAGAAAAACAGATTAAGTTCCTTCTTTACCTTTCCCTTTACCTATACCTGTATAAAGAAAAAGCCACGGGTCTGAACTAAAAAATAATTCAAACACACGCGGCCTGTTTAAGAAATTAATTATACTTTTTCAGATGAAAAACCCTGGTCATCCGAAACATCAAAATTCGGAATCTCTGATGGATCAACTGTATCAGCATTAGCATTCCTTATATCATCAATGCTGACTTTTTCAAGTTTATGTCCATTGATGTATTCCTGTATCTCTCCATTCGATTTTTCTTTCAGAGCGCCTAAAGCACTAAGAACGATTTTCTTATTTTCCTTGTCGAATTCAACAACCTTTAATGGTAAAGATGTATCTATAGGAAAACTGAATGAAATATTCTTCAGCTTTGAAGTTGAAAGCTGAGTAGCAGGAACAAAACCGTCAACCCTTGATGGTAGCTCGGCTATCAGTCCTTTCTCAATTATTCTTACAATCTTACCCTCGGTCAGTGTACCGACAGCATAGTCATTTTCAAAAGCATCCCATGGATTATCCTGAACCTGCTTATGTCCTAAAGATATCTTTCTCTGGTCAGTATCTACGCCAAGCACAAGGACATCGATTTTTTCACCTTTCTTAACCACTTCTCCGGGATGGCGAATCTTCTTTGTCCATGACAGGTCAGAAATATGAACCAGTCCGTCAACACCCGGTTCTAATTCAATGAATACACCAAAGTTAGTAAGATTACGGGCAATGCCTGTATGCTTTGAACCTACAGGATATTTCTGCATAAACTCTGTCCATGGATCAGGAATCAGTTGCTTCATACCGAGTGAAATCTTTTTATCATCTTTATCCAAACTCAGGATAACAGCTTCTATAATCTGTCCCATCGATACAAATTGTGAAGGATGTTTAATATGAAGCGTCCAGCTCATTTCAGAAATATGGATAAGACCTTCGATACCCTTCTCAATTTCGATAAATGCACCGTAATCAGTAAGAGATACAGCTCTGCCGGAAACTTTATCTCCGATTCTATATTTTGTTTCGATACTTCCCCATGGATGAGGCAGTAACTGTTTAAGAGAAAGTGAGATTCTCTTCTTTTCCAGATCGAAATCAGTAACAACAATTTTAATCTTTTCATCAAGCCTGACAACTTCACTTGGATGATTAATCCTGCCCCAGCTTAAATCTGTAATATGAATCAATCCATCTACACCACCAAGATCAACGAAAACACCAAAGTCTGTAACTGCCTTAACAATGCCTTCGAGTATCTGACCTTTTTCAAGGCTGTCAAGTATAGCTTTTCTCTGGTCAGAAATCTCTTCTTCAACAAGAACTTTATGAGAGACAACAACATTCTCGGTCGGAACATTAACTTTAACAACCTTAAAATCCATAGTCTGCCCTACAAAAGCATCAAAATCCCTGACAGGACGGATATCAATCTGTGAACCCGGCAAAAATGCTTCAATACTCATAAGGTCAACTACCATACCGCCTTTAATTCTTTTAAGAATTTTACCCTGCAGAATTTCGCCTGTATCATAAGCGCTCATAATCTTATTCCAAATCCTGAGGAAATCAGCTCTTCTCTTGCTTAATACAAGATTCCCTTCCTGATTTTCCACACTTTCAATAACTATCTCAATCTCATAGCCAATCCTCATTTCATCACCTGAATTAAATTCAGATTTAGGGATTAAACCTTCTGACTTAAAGCCGACATCAAGAATAACATTGTCACCCTGAATTCCGACAATCCTGCCTTTTATAATTTCACCCTCTTGAACATCCTTGAATGATTGAGAGTAAAGCAACGTATAGCTGTCTAGTTCTTCCTTTGAGTATTCGTCAGAATTAAAATATTTGACTTTATTACTCTTTGGACTAGCCGGCTTAACGTTATTGTATTTTTCTCTTGCCTCAAAAGACATCAGACCTCCAAAAATAAAAAATGATCACCGCTTTTAACCTTAAAGTCACCAAAACAAGTCAAAGCAGGTAATTTTTAGTTTTACATAAACAATTAAGATGACTTTCAAAAAAAAATGCCTGTTAATAAACATTCAGATATGGGATATAAACTCTTTTCAAATCCTAAATCAGATATTTACAAACATATTTTCTATATAATTTTTAATATTAAGCATAAGCCATTGCGGAGTTGACGTTGCGCCGGTTATACCGACAGTTTGAACAACACCAAACCATTCGGGTTTTATATCGTCAGTACTCTCAATAAAAAATACATTCTGATTTTCTTCCCTTGCAATATTATAAAGAACCTTACCGTTACTGCTTTTTTTCCCTGCAGTAAATAAAATCATATCATTATCACGGGCAAACGCCCTCAGTTTTTTATCGCGACCGGAAACCTGCCCGCAAATTGTATTCTTTGAATAAAACTCCAGAGCATCCTCTTCAACAGAACCCACCTGAATATCTTTAATCTTTTGTTTCAGCGCATTTGTAATGCCGGTAAATGTCTCACGGTCCATTGTGGTCTGTGAAAAAAGTACCGTAGGTTTAGTAAAGTTTATTTTCTCTAAAGCTTCCTGAACCGAAATAACCACAATAGCTTTATTGTCTGTTACCCCGTTTAACCCGACCACTTCGGCATGGTCTTTCTTTCCATATATTACAACCTGAAAGCCATTGGATGCAAATTTCCTGATGCGCTCCTGTACTTTAGTAACCACAGGACAGGTAGCATCTATAACTTCAATGCCATACTTAACAGCCATCTGATAAGTTAAAGGAGGCTCCCCATGCGCCCTGATTAAAACCCTGCTTCCCTTTGCAATTTTTGGGAAATCATCTATAGTAATTGTTTCAAGTCCAAGTTTGTATAACCTGTTCACTTCAGCGGTGTTGTGAATAATATCACCAAGCGAATAAATCTTTTCATTTAGCTTTAATTCACGCTCTGCAAAATCAATTGCTCTTACAACTCCCCAGCAAAACCCCGCTGAATTATCAATTCTGACTTCCATTAACCTATTTTCTTTCCGAGAGGAAGATTAATTCCTCAACATCCTTACATCCGGCAGCTAACGCTGCTTTTTCAAGCACAAGCTTAACTTCCTCTTCGATGGAAATATTGGAAGTATCAATTTCAATTGCATCTTCAGCCTTTACAAGCGGACCAACTTCCCTCTGCGAATCTATTGTATCGCGTTTAGAAAGGTTCCCCTCAATATCTTCCGGAGAGACCGGCTCCCCTTTTTCTTCAAATTCCTTTAATCTTCTGACTGTTCTTTCCTTTAAGGAAGCCACCAGGAATATCTTTACATCCGCATCTGGAAAAACAATCGTTCCGGTATCGCGGCCTTCAGCGATGACATTATTATTTAATCCGATTTCACGCTGTTTTTTTACAAGAGCATACCGCACTTTCGCAATTTTGCTTACTTCGCTTACATTTGAGTTAACTTCAAATGAGCGGATATCCCCGGTTATATTTTCTCCGTTCAGAACAACTTCAGTCCTGCCGTCAGTAAAAGATAATTCGATGCATGAATTTTCAGCCAGTGCAATAACAGCATCCTCATCATTAATAACCTTATTTTTGAGTGCCAGATAAGTAACAGCCCGATACATTGCTCCGGTATCAAGGTAAGTGTATCCCAGTCTTTTAGCGATAAGTTTAGCTAAAGAGCTTTTCCCTGATCCGGCAGGACCATCTATAGCAATAATTATTTTTTTTGACATATTGCAAATATACTAAAAACCAAAGGATTAGAGAAATTATTTTTGACCGGGTATATGCCAAATTTACGGTAAAATGACTGTAAAAAACAAATCCGCCCCGATAATCCGGTCTTCCGGCGAAGGTTAATGTTATATACCGGACAGAATGCCGTTATTTCTTCACTTAATTATCGTATAATTCTATAAATACTGAATTATGATTATGAGGAAATGCTGCACTGTATTTTTGAACGGATACAGTCAGATATGCGGTAATGATACGGAATTTCACTTCCCCTTCCCTGATTATTTATTGCGATGGAGGAGAATGTCATTGCCGGATGGAGATTTACCTGAGGTGAATGCGCTATGTTTTATTCTATTCCAGCCGGCAGTTTAAATAATGCCTGTACCGGAAATATACTCCCTGTTAAATTTAAGAAATAGGACTAAGAAGCCTGCTTACTGCTTTATAAAACCGGGAAAAGAGCAATGAGGGTGAAATAAGGCATTTCCTCTTTAAATAATGCTCCGTGGGGACCAAACCGACCGTTTGGTATTAAGGAAATGCTCCGTTTGGTCCCCACGGAGCATTCGACATATAACAAATGCTCCGTGAGCATCAAACGGAGCGTTCGACATATAGTAAATGCTCCGTGGGGACCAAACGAAGCATTTGTGATTGAGGAAATGGTCGGTTTGGCTGTTTTCGGGTTATCGACAACCGTCCACCGCATATTTCAACTCTTATCCCCCATTCTTAATCTTACTCATAATCATAATCGTACTCACAGCCCGGCAACGTTATGATTAAGGCAAAGAAAGCGCAGATGAGTATGATTACGATTAGGATTATGATTAAGAAAGCGCAGTTTCCGGGTTGTTGGTAGCCGTAATCTGTATATTCCACCCGATATT
>JBAXDX010000121.1:0-5941 GCA_037140715.1 Ignavibacteria bacterium | reverse complement strand
CTATGACATGTCCTGCACCTGCAGGATAAGCAAAAAGACGTTCTATGACATGTCCTGCACCTGCAGGACAGGCAAAAAGACGTTCTATGACATGTCCTGCACCTGCAGGACAGGCAAAAAGACGTTCTATGACATGTCCTGCACCTGCAGGATAAGCAAAAAGACGTTCTATGACATGTCCCGCACCTGCAGGACAGGCAAAAAGATGTTCTATGACATACTTTGCACCTGGCCAGTATGTCATGGAAATTTATTTTGCCTGCTTACTATTTGCCGGCCGGCCGGAGTAAGCCTTTTTTATCTGCCTGTTATTTACTCATTAACCTAAAATGACTTTTGAGATATGTCTGGGTCTTTTGCAGGCTTTGGCCAAAGGCTTCTTTTACACGGGTATTGTCGGAGGTTCCCCAATTTATAAATATCTGAAGCAATTTTATATCCGGGATTGCTTCTCAAAAAGTTTTTTAGACCAAATGTCTCCCTGTCCGCTCTTTAATTCTATAATTTCAGCCTATATTTTGTTATTTTTACCAGAAACATACACAGCATTTTAACAGTTGAACGGCAGGGATATCTGTTTTTGCATGTCATTGGTTATTTGAACACATTTACCCGTTCTCTTTTTCGCATGAATCTTAAACTGACTATATTCCTCTTGTTATTAAACAGCGCTGTCTGGTCTCAGACGGCTGATTCTGTTTCTAAGAGAACTGTGCCCGTTCCTCTGCAGGACAGCCTTAGCTCCGCCGTTAAAGATTCTGCAAAGAAAAGCCGGTCCGATATTGACGCTGTCATCTATTCCAGCGGTTCTGATTCGCTTATATTTTACGTGGATGTGCGGAAACTTGAAATTTACGGTCGCGGCGAGCTGAAATATAAAACTACCGTGCTTAAGAGCGAAAACATTGCTGTGGATTTTAATCTGAATGAAGTTCAGGCAGGCGGAAGGGTTGATACGGCGGATACGGCAAAGATAAAGCTTAAAGGAACTCCAGTTATGTCTGAGGCAGGCGAAGTTTATATGGGGGAAAAGCTTTCATATAACTTTAAGACACAGCGCGGACTGATTTCTGTTGCTAAGAATAAGGCAGAGGGGAGTCTTTACAGTGGCTCAAGGGTCAAAAAGATGAGCAGGGATACTTATTTTATAAAAGATGGTGCTTATACAACGTGCAACGCAGATACTTCTCATTTTTTCTTTGCTGCTAAGGAGATGAAGGTAGTCCTGAAGGAGCAGATAATTGCCAAATGGATATGGCTTTATATCGGCGGAGTTCCGTTGCCTGTTCCGCTACCGTTTGGTGTATTTCCCAACGAGACGGGAAGGCGCTCCGGCATAATAACTCCGGCGTATGGTCAAAGCGCTGCATGGGGGCGGTATTTTTCTCACTTAGGGTACTTCTGGGCGATGAATGATTATATGGATATGAACCTGCTCAGCGATATTTATCTTCGCGGTGGTTATAATCTCAGTAGCAGTATCAGGTATGCAAAACGCTACAGCCTTAACGGGAACATCCGGCTCGGCTATTCAGGGCTTCATACTGGGTTTAAGTCGGATCCGTCATATAACGAGAACTCAAACTGGCAGATTGCGGTTAATCATAACCAGCGTATCGACCCAAACACGCAGCTTGACGCAAACCTGATGTATATTTCATCTAAGGCTTACATCAATAATACAAGTTACACCCGGAACGATGCCTTAACACAGCAGATTACCTCAAATGCTAATCTCTTTCATTCGTTTGAGGAATCAGGCAACTCACTTTCTCTGGGCTATCAGCGTACTCAGATATTAAACAGCGCGGATACAACTCAGATTGGCAATATTACCGAGACACTGCCTTCACTTTCGTTTAATATGTCGCAGTCGTATCCGTTCAGGAAGAAGAAAGGCTACGACCCGGCACGGGCAAAGTGGTATGATCTTATAGGTTATTCGTATAGCGGGCAGCTTCAGAATGAACATACAGTAGTTCATGGGGAATCGGACAGCAGGGCGGGCATTCAGCATTCAGTCGCGGCTAATGCTTCTCCTAAAGCAGGATATTTTAGTATTTCGCCGGTGATAAACTATACGGAAAAGTGGTATTCCAAAATAACCGAAGCTGAAACCGTTCCGAACGGCAGCTATAACGGGAAAGCTGACACGACATTCCTGCGCGACAAGGACAGAATCAGCGCAGTAAGATATTTCAGCTTTGGCATCGGTGCTTCAACCAGGCTTTATGGAATAGTACAGCCGCGGGTATTTGGCGTTGAGGCTGTCAGGCATACGCTGTCGCCTTCGATTTCATATAATTATACGCCTGATTTCTCAACGCCGGCGTGGGGTTATTATGGCAATTATACAGATGATAAGGGACGCACGATAAAGTATGATAAATATCAGAAAGGAATCTATGGCGGAGCACCGCAGTCAGAGAGTCAGACGATTAACTTTAATCTCGATAATAATCTTGAATTAAAAACGCAAAAAGATCCGGGTGATACAACATCGGAATCAAAGAAAATTCAGATTATCCATCTTACTGCCTCAACGAATTACAATTTTGCTCCCGGTATTGAGCGCAGACTGGGGGACATGTACCTGAATTACAGGACTCAGATAGCCGGCATACTTGACCTGAACGGAACATCCTCTTATTCGTTCTATGATTTTGATTATACTACTATGGGAATTTCAAACAGTTATCTTGCATCTCGGCAGGGTGGCGGTCTGCTGAGGCTTACAAGGTTTTCTTTAAGTGCGGGCATTAACTTATCGGCTGAGAAGCTGAAGGGTTTTACTGATAAGAATGCTGAAGACAGAAATCAGCCGGTATTCCCGCAATTAACGGGACAGAGAAGTGAATATACGGGGCTTAATAATGAGGTATCGCCTGATTACAGTATCCCCTGGGATTTGTCTTTAAGCCTGACTTATAACACGGATAAAAGCAATCCGTTGCGGCAGACAAAAGCAACGAATATTTACAGCAATGTTAATTTTAACCTGACTCCGAGTCTTAAAGTATCCGCTACCGGCAACTATGATGTTCAGACAAAACAGTTCCTGTATCCCGAAGTCAGGATATACAAAGATTTACATTGCTGGGAGATGAACTTCACATGGAATCCGACTGGCTCATGGCAGGGGTACAGGTTTGAGATCAGGATAAAGGCTTCACAGTTGCGTGATATAAAACTTGAGCGTTCGAGAGGGCAGTACAGCGGCAGGTAAAAACTGACCGGCGGTTCTCTCATAATAATACTCGTTTCAGATAAATGAGTATGATAAATAAAATGGATACTTGCAGATTATCATTTTTACCCGGAGTTATCGGGCGGTATGTTTAATATACAGGCTGGTATAATTATGAAACACTATATCATTGATGGGAATAACTTAATAGGAAAGATTAAGTCTCTTCAGACTATAATGCATAAAGACGGACAGACGGCACGGGAAAAGGTTGTCTTTATGATAGAGAATTATTTTCAGGGCAAACAGGTTAAGGTAAGTTTATGCTTTGATGGTTATCAGAAAACTGTTATCAGGACGGTGGCAGCAAAGATTTATTATTCTGACAGACAGTCTGCCGATGACCAGATTAAGCGGCTTATTGAGCAGGCGTGTAACCCAAGAACGATAATACTTGTAAGTTCGGACCATAACCTGATGCAGTTCGCGAACGTGTGCCGGTGCGAAGTTATTTCAAGCGAGAAGTTCGCCGGAGAGCTTACGCACAAAAAACAGTCGGACTCCGATGATGAAAAAAGTAATTCAATCTCAAATGCTGAAATTAGAAAACTCTTTGGGGTATAGTTACCGATGTTTGCGGAAGAAATTAACAATGGTATGCTCCAAATAGTTTTTGGTACCGCATTCCTTTTCGTTGACTATAACATATCTTTGCCTTAATTTTCCTGGCAAAACTTATATCTGGTTATAAACCTAATCTAATCGAGGAGAAGTCATGGACTTTAGAACAGAATCTGACAGCATGGGCGAAATACAGGTGCCTGATAATATGTATTATGGCGCGCAGACTGCCAGGTCAATTCAGAATTTTAAGATAGGCGGAGAAAGATTCCCGCGGCCTCTTATCAGGGCGCTTGGCATTTTAAAGAAAGCTGCCGCGCTGACAAATAAAGAACTCGGCATTTTATCAGCTGAGAAAGCTGATCTTATTGTCCGTGCCGCAGACGAAGTAATCGAAGGCAGACTTGACGAGCATTTCCCGCTTGTGGTATGGCAGACCGGCAGCGGTACGCAGACTAATATGAATGCCAACGAGGTTATTTCCAACCGGGCGATTGAACTTGCAGGCGGTGAAATGGGGAGTAAGAAACCGGTTCATCCAAATGATGATGTAAATAAGGCGCAGTCTTCGAATGATACTTTCCCTACGGCAATGCATATTGCGGCAGTCGGGGAAATACATGGAAGACTTATTCCGATGGTAACAAAACTAAGGGATGCTTTTAAAATAAAGCAGGAAGAGTTTAAGGATATAATAAAAATAGGACGTACGCACCTTATGGATGCAACTCCGCTTACGCTGGGACAGGAGTTTTCCGGTTACGTTCAGATGCTGACTAACGGACTTGAAAGAATCGATTGTTGTCTGCCAAGGCTGAATGAACTTGCACTTGGCGGCACAGCGGTTGGCACGGGCTTAAATACACATCCTGACTTTGCGGTAAAATCCGCGAAGCGTATCGCTGAACTGACGGGTCTTCCGTTTATAACCGGAAGAAATAAGTATGAAGGACTTGCAGCGCATGACGCGATGGTTGAAGCTTCAGGAGTAATGAAAACGCTGGCGGCTTCTTTAATGAAGATTGCAAACGATGTCCGCTGGCTTGGGTCCGGTCCAAGGTGCGGTATAGGTGAATTAAATCTGCCTGAGAACGAACCGGGCAGTTCTATTATGCCGGGGAAGGTTAATCCTACGCAGTCAGAAGCTATGACGATGGTATGCGCACAGGTTTTCGGTAATGATGTTGCAATTAACTTCGGCGGAGCAATGGGGAATTTCGAGCTGAATGTTTTTAAGCCTGTGATTATTTTTAATTTGCTTCAGTCAATAAAGCTTATCTCCGATACGTGCGAAAGTTTTACGGATAATTGTGTAGCCGGCATTACTGCAAATACGGATAATATTAAAAAACATCTTACAAATTCCCTGATGCTTGTTACATCGCTTAATCCGCACATTGGTTACGACAACGCGGCTAAGGTTGCCAAGAAAGCGCATAAAGAGAACAAGACATTAAAGGAAGCGGCGGTTGAACTGAATCTTTTATCGGCTGAAAAGTTTGATGAGGTTGTACGTCCTGAAGAGATGACAGGACCGAAAAAATAATCTGATTTGTTTTTTTTCAGGTTCTATTAATTATTTATTCTTAATCTTATTTAACTACCTGGAGGTTCTATGCGTAAACTTATTTTAGTCTTACTGTCATTAACAATTTCATTTGCGGTTATGAGTTGTGGCGGGGGTTCGCGTGAAACGGTTATCAAACATGGAAATACTAATGAGAATATGGTGTATGTTGAAGAGGTTCATTTATGATGGGCAGCGATAACGGAGATAAGGATGAAAAGCCTGTACACAGAGTGGAAGTAAGCAGTTTTTATATGGATAAGTATGAAGTTACAGTGGGCGGGTTTGAGAAATTTATTAATGCTGCGGGTTATAAAACAGATGCGGAAAAAGAGGGGTGGAGTTATGTCTGGACCGGTTCAGAATTTAAGGCAGAGAGCGGAGTAAACTGGCGATGCGGAGCGGATGGAAAACCAAGAAGCAGCGGAAAGAAGGATTATCCGGTAATACATGTAAGCCGGAATGACGCGGTTGCGTATGCAAAGTGGAGCAACAAACGCCTTCCGACAGAATTTGCCCTGAAGGGGCAGAATATAACAGCACAGGGCATTCGCCCTGTGAAAGAT
>JBAXDX010000120.1:0-6198 GCA_037140715.1 Ignavibacteria bacterium | reverse complement strand
GCATATCGTCCCTCTAACGAGACAAGCAATATTTTACTATAAAATTTGCAACTATGCAGAACCATATTTATTATAAGTCAGGCAAGGAGCTTTATGATTAATAATCCTAAATTATTCTCAATTATTGCGCATGATTTGAAAGGTACGCCCCATGGTTTTTGGGGTTTTACGCGGACTATGGTTGAAGAAGCAGACAGTTTTTCTGTAGAAATGAGTACTGGTCTGGGTTTATTATTAAGCAGGAAATTTGTTGAAAAGCATGGCGGTATTTCGATGGAAGAGATGATTTTACCTGTAATAACTATGGAGAGTGAAGGATAATTGGAATTCCCATATTCAGTTATAGTAACTACCGAGCAGGAAACGGCTGAGCTTGCCGGGGAATTTGCCGGAATAGTAAAACCCGGGGATATTATTGCTCTAAACGGAGAGCTTGGCGCCGGCAAGACTTTTTTTGTTAAAAGTCTGCTGAAAAATTTTGGTATTCCTTATGCCGGCAGTCCTACTTTTTCAATAGTAAATGAGTATGAAGGTTCTTTGCATATAAACCATTTCGATTTTTACAGGATAAATAAAGTTGAAGAGCTGTACGACATTGGTTTTGAAGAATACCTGATACGGGATAATTCAGCAACGCTGATAGAATGGGCGGGACTGTTGCCTGAAGTTCTGCCTTCGGAAAGGATAGAAATTTCATTTGAAGTCAATCATGATTTTTCGCGCAGTATTACTTTCACAAGATTACAATAACTGATAATATGAATATACTTTCAAATAAACCAATACTTGCAGTCGAAACATCGGGCGAACTATGTAGCGCCGCAGTTTATTATAATGAACATAAATTCAGCGAAGTAAATCTGTGCTTAAAGAATATTCACTCGGAAAAGATAATAGATATTGTCGATCAGGCGCTGAAGTTTGTTGATATTATCAGTCTTGACGGATTATCTGCCATAGCTGTTTCCTCAGGACCCGGGTCATTCACCGGTTTAAGAATCGGGATGTCAGCTGTTAAGGGACTTGCGTCAGGCGGTAATCTTCCGGTTATAGCTGTGCCTACATTTGAAGCTCTCGCCCTCCGGGTATTTTCGTACATTCCTTGCGGCTCAGAGCTGGTTATTGCCAATAAAGTAAACATTGAAGAAGTATATTATGCCTCTTTCAGGAAAACAGAAACGGCTTATGAAACAATCGACAAGCTCAGGGTAATTAAAGCCGCAGAGTGTTCAGCTTTATGTGAAGATAAAATTTATAAGTCCGGAAATTTCTTTTCTTCCCAAAGTATAGGGGTATTTGGAAATATATCAGGTCCTTCGGCAGTTTCAATTGCAAAATGGGCTTATATATTTGGTAAAGATTTGTTAACTTTCGATTACGATTTTATGGAACCAAATTATTTAAAGAATTTTATTATAAAGGAGCCAAAATGAAAAGAGCATTTATTCTGTTATTGTTAATTTCAGTTGTCAGCTTTGCACAGTTAGCGGGCCCAAAGATTTCTGCTACGCACAACAGTTATGATTTCGGTAATATCAGGCAGAATATATTTGTGGAACATGATTTCGTTATTACAAATAACGGAGATGCTCTGCTGATTATAAATGAGGTTAAAGCGCCCTGCGACTGCACGGACGCAAAAACTGGCACGGATACTTTGATTCCGGGCGCGTCAACGAATATTAACATAAAGTTTAATACTATTGGCAGGGAAGGCCATCAGCAGAAATATGTTTATGTTTATTCGAATGATAAAGAAAATCCTGAGTTGAGATTATCCTTTACTGCCGAGGTAATCCCTGATAAACCTGGTGCTGATACTTCATTGGCTCCGAAATTAGTATTAAACTCAAACCAGCATGATTTCGGTCAGCTTAAAGCAGGGGAAATTGTTGAATGGGTGGCAGATTTTACAAATGCGGGTAAAAGTCCGCTTGAGATAAAAGAAGTAAAAACCTCCTGCGGATGCACGGCGGTTGTTGTAAGTGAAAAGGAAATTCAGCCGGGCGAAAAAGGAAACTTAAAAATAAAATTTGACTCAACTAATAAGATTGGCAGGCTTAGCCGCACGGTTACAATATTATCAAATGATTCTGTTTATCCGGAGCAGACTATTGTAATCAGCGCAGAAGTTCTGGCGGGGAAATAAATTATGGCATGGTTTAAGAGATCAAAAGAAAACATTGCATTCGACAGCGTTAAATCGGAGATCCCGGACGGACTTTGGGAAAAATGTCCCGGTTGCGATGAAGTAATATATAAAAAGCAGCTTGAGACATATCTTTGGACATGCACTAAGTGTGATCATCATTTCCGTATTGGCAGTCAGCAGTATTTCTCAATTATCCTTGATAAGAATACATTCAAAGAATATGATAAGAAAATGCGTTCAGCCGATCCTCTTGAATTTACTGACAGCAAACGCTATTCTGACAGAATTAGCGCTGCCATAAAGAAAACAAGTCTTAATGATGCTGTAAAATGCGGCACAGGCAGGATTAACAGTCATGAGGTTTCAATTGCGTGTATGGATTTCAGTTTCATTGGCGGAAGCATGGGTTCTGTCGTTGGCGAGAAGATATCAAGAGCTGTTGACAGGGCGTTAAAAAGTAAAATTCCGATGATAATAATCTCTGCCAGTGGCGGTGCCCGTATGATGGAAGGTGCCTTTTCTTTGATGCAGATGGCAAAGACCAGTGCGCGTCTTGCAAGGCTTGACGATGCAAAGATACCTTATATCTCTATTTTAACCGATCCGACTACAGGCGGAACTACGGCAAGCTATGCAATGCTTGGGGATGTAAATATTGCTGAACCCAAAGCTCTTATCGGATTTGCAGGTCCACGAGTAATTAAACAGACGATTGGAAGAGATTTACCGGAAGGTTTCCAGACATCAGAGTTTCTGCTTGAAAGTGGCTTTGTCGATTTCATTGTACATAGAAAAGAGATGCGCAATAAACTAATTTCTCTTTTAGAATTTTTTGAAAAGTAAACAACTTATAATCCAATCCTTGATATGGGAAGAACTTCGCAGGAGAATGGACAATTAAAATAATTACAACGATAAAAGAGATGCAGGCTTATTCATTAAGCCGGAAAAAGTCCGGCAAAAGAATAGGATTTGTGCCAACGATGGGTTTTTTACACGAAGGACATTTATCGCTTGTCCGTAAGGCGAAAGAAGTTTCGGATGTTGTAATTGTTTCTATATTTGTTAATCCAACGCAGTTCGCGCCGAATGAAGATTTTACCAAATATCCCCGTGATGAGGAAAAAGATAAAAAGCTTTTAAGCCATGAAGGTGTTGATATGTTATTCCTTCCTGAAGTAGAAGAAATATATCCTGAAGGTTTCCAGACATATATACATGTAACCGGGATTACAAAAATGCAGGAAGGTGAATTTCGTCCGACTCATTTTAAAGGTGTTACTACGATTGTTGCTATTTTATTTAATTCCGTTCTTCCTGATGTTGCAGTATTTGGGCAGAAGGATGCCCAGCAGGTGAGCGTAATAAAAAGAATGGTTAACGATCTTAAGTTTAATCTTGAAATAATTGTCGTCCCGATTGTACGCGAAGCAGACGGGCTTGCAATGAGTTCAAGAAACGTTTACCTTTCAGAAAGTGAAAGAAAAGATGCGCTGGTATTAAGCAGGTCATTAAAACATGCGGAAAAATTAATCCGGTCGGGTGAAAAAGCAATAGAAAAGATAATTTCAGAGATGCGGGAGATAATCGGTTCCGTTCCTGCTTCACAGCCTGATTACGTCAGGATAGTAAACGCTGAAAGCTTCTGCGAAGAAGAATTGCAGGCTGGTAAGAGTTATTATATTCTAATTGCCTGCAGGATTGGGAAGACAAGGCTGATAGATAATAGTTTAATAAGTTAAGTAGTAAGTTCCTGTCTCATTGCTTTTGTATTTGAGAACAACCTTTAGTAAATTTGAGCCATTTTTTTTATAAATAAAATTGAATATGTATAAAATTGCCATTATTAGTTATTTCTTTATTTCTTCAGTTCTTTTCTGCCAGCAAAACGGCAATGATAACTTCTCTTTTTCTCCATCGGGTCCCATTAGTGTAACAATCGGAGGGGCGTTTATCGTCAATGGTTCATTTCCTGCCTCTCAATTTGAGCGGGTAGATCAGTTTATTACCAGAATTTATACCCACTTGGAAAAAGAACAGGCAATGAATAGTTTTGCAAGACGCAACATTATTCTTAAAAGAATCGATGGCAGGGACCTGATTATAGACCTGGAGAAATTCAGATTGACCGGCGATTTTAAAAATAATCCATATTTAAAAAATGATGATGTGTTAATATTCCCCCAGATTGATGTATTAAGAGAATTTATATCTATTGATGGTGCGGTTAATAATCCTGTAAAATTCCAGTTTGTCAGCGGGGATAAACTTTCTGATGCTCTTTTGTTTGCTCAGGGTTTAAGCGAAGTATATGAAAATGTTACTCAGGCTGAAATCACCCGTTTAAATTACTCGGGGAGCAGGGAAGATGTTATTAAAGTTGATATTAAATCTGATTTTTATCTGTATATCGGGGACAGAATCAGAGTTCTTGCTGATGAAAATTGCAGGAAGGACTATCGTGTATTTGTTGCGGGCGAGGTTAACAAACCCGGATATATAGCTATTTCCAGAAATAATACTACGATGAAGGAGGTAATAGAAAGAGCGGGAGGTTTTAAAAGCAACGCATCGCTTAATAATACTGAGCTTATCAGAAGAACAGAAAATTATTCATCTAATGCTATTACAAAAGCTATTCAGACAAAGAGTGAAGAACTTCTTATGTCAAGAATGTCTTATTTAACAGAGGAAGATACCGGCTACTTCAGGCTCGATAATGAATTGAGATTATCAAGAAGTAATGTACTTGTAGATTTTGCCAGACTCGATTCTGATACGTCTGAAGCATCAAAATTTATTATGAGAGACGGGGATGTTATCTTAGTTCCGGAGAAAAAAGATTTAGTATATGTATATGGACAGGTTGCAAACGCAGGGTATGTCAGGTATAGCGAAGGTAAAGATATCAACTATTATATTGAGCAGGTCGGAGGATTGGGCGAGTTGGCAAAAGATATTGATGAGATTAATATTATTAAGGCAAAGTCGAGAGCATGGGTTAGTTTATCAAATGAAAATGTTATAATTGAACCTGGTGATTATATCTGGGTACCTAAAAAGACTCCCAGAACTTTTTCTTATTACCTGCAAAAAGTTGGAACAATTTCAGGCATCATAGGAACTATTGCAACTGTAGCATTATTATTAGTACAGGTTAATAAATAATATTTTGATTAACATTGATAAGTATTGTATAATTAGGGATTTTAATGGTAGAAAACAGAGGTTTTGATATTTTAGATTATTTTGTGCTTGTATTAAAGTGGAAAAAATTTCTTCTTATTACTTTTATTTCAGTATTTGTTTTATCCTATCTGATTATTTATATATTTATTCCTGTTGAGTATGAATCTTCTGCACTAATAGTTCCTTCTGGAAATGAAAGCTCAATGGGCGGAGTTTCCGGACTAATGAAGAATCTGAAGGACCTGCCTCTGGGGATCGGGGGGCTGTCAAAATCCTCAGAGACTGATTTATATATTACAATCATTTATAGCAGAAGTACACTTGAGAAACTTATTGGAAAGTTTGATCTTCTAAAGGATTATAATTTAATCAGTATGGAAAAAGCCTTAAAGAAGTTAAAAAAAAATATTAAAGGCAGTCTTACCCGCGAAAGTGCTTTTGAAATTATAGTTAGAGCGAGTTCACCACAAAAAGCTGCCGAGATGACAAATTTCCTGTTAAGCTTATTGAATGAAAGTGTTATAAATCTAAATATTACCAAATCAAGAAATAACCGGGAATTTTTAGAAAAGAGATATAATGATATAAGAGCCAGATTAAAAGATGCTGAAGATTCTCTTCAGTTATATCAACAGTATTCAGGCTTGCTTGAAGCCAAAGAGCAGGCTCATCTTATGTTAAATACATATTCAAAACTTCAGGGTGATGTGATAGAGAAGCAAATGGAGCTGTCCATAATGGAAAAAATAACGGCTGGTGATTCTCCTCAGTTGAAACTTATGAAAACACAACTGGAAGAATATGAGACTGAATTAGGGAAAATGAAAAGAAATGGCGGAGATAAAAATGTATTATTA
>JBAXDX010000119.1:0-6364 GCA_037140715.1 Ignavibacteria bacterium | reverse complement strand
TTAATAAGCGACAAATAAAGGACAAATAATAAGATACAAACGCCCGTTCCGCCTGTTGCAGCATACCATACCCTGCTGTAATCCGGACCGGATTCACCGGAATCATACTGCGTAAACCGCGAATACCATATAGCGTTGTTAATGTCAAGAGAATATTTAAGAGAGAATAAAGGAGATGATTTTTCTTTATTTTTAATTTCTTCCCTGCCGTCAAAAAGCAGGGACTTCCGGTCAAATACAAAATTATCAGATATTTCCAGAAGGATATTTCTTTTTATCAGGTTTGGCCGGAATGCAAAAGTTCCGGCACTTAAAATATCTTTTTCCGTATAACCTTCAAAAATTCCGTTTATCAGATCATTCATCCGGTATGTAATAAAAACCCACCCCTGTACAGCACGCCGGCATTCTTCTAAATTTTCCTTTGGCATTCCTTTCTTATAAACAGGCGCGCACATAAACGCATCCGCCTGAATATGCTTATTATTTCCCTGTACATGGGGAATTCTCCCGGAAAGAGCAACAATATTATAATCCCTTGCTGTTTCCAGAGCTTTGCGGCAGACCGGATCGGAAAAGACATCATAACCAAAAGCATGCAGGTTTTCGCCTGAAAATGGCTCTATGTATGTAACCCGCGTAGATATTTCTCTTTCCCCGGCCGGTTTAACAGAATATTGCGAAACTCCTTTCCCCCGGATTTTCTTTTCATGCAGGGCTGACTGACCCTGAGGGATTATTTCCGCGTATCCTGCTCCATAAATTCCGGCTGAATTCGACTGTGTTTTCTGCGAAGCAGTGAAATTCCGCCATTCGCTCTGCGTAACTGTTTCAGAATTCTCAAAGAAAGAGGCTCCGCTTTGGACCAGCTGAACGTGCGTATATAGTCTTGATATTATTTTATCGTTAAATCCGGTACAGGCAAAATCAAACTCATTTTTCGCGTCCTGTTCAACATCTGCTTTTAATAAGAGACAGGCTGTAAGCGTCAGCAGTAGCCCGCCCGTCAGTAAAGCTAAAGCCGTCCATATTTGCTTACCTGCCGGTTGCCGGACTGATTTTGTTTTAAGAAATTTTCTTATGAAATTAAAGACAGGATTTAATCCGGAATTGTCAGAATTACCAATTGACATACAATCCTCTTTGTTTAGAATTAGAATATTTTGATATTAAACTCCGCACGACTAGTCTTTTATTCCTTTCACGACTAGTCATAAATTCTTTTCATATTTGTAATCAAATTACTAAATATTTTTTAAAAAAACATCGGTATAAGTACGTAGGACTATGCGAACGATTACGTAGGCAATTTACTGATTGTGTTTAGCTGGTATTCGGACATTAGAGAAACATTGAAAACAGGATAAAATCAAAGTTTTCACCTCTGACTAATATTAAACCAACAACTGTAAAAGGAAGAATCCTGATGAAATAATTTCTGTTTTGGTAAAAAATTCTCTAAATTTTCATAAAGAACAGCCCAATATGCCATCATCTGCCAAATGTCCTACGTAATCGTTCGCACGAATCTACGTACTTATACCGATGTTTTTTTCATAATTATATCTTATATTTTGAAGTAAAATGGAACAGACCCGTTTCTTTATGAATTGTTGATTTTAAAGAAATTTCCATAAAATAACCGTATATGCTTATTATTGAAGGAAAGAAAAAATAAAGTTCAATAACAAAAAAACAGTTGATTTTATAATATTATGAACCTATTTTTAGACATGTTCTTTGCGGAAGTGGTGAAATTGGTATACACGCCATCTTGAGGGGGTGGTGCCTTTACTGGCATAGGGGTTCAAGTCCCCTCTTCCGCACTAATGTTCAAAGCCTTCCTGTTTTCAGGAGGGCTTTTTTTTTATCCGGAACATCTGTATAATCATCAGCATATCAGGAATTCCGGCTGCTATAAAACTATATCATTTAAATACATATTCTCAAATTGAAACAATTCTATTAATACTACTTTCAACTTTGACAGTAATAAAGCGCTAATTCAGGTTATTTTTATGGTATTATTTTTGAGCAATAACCGTACACCAATAAAATAGGAACTGATATGAAAACACTTCTCAAACTTAATTTGCTCCTGGTTCTTTTCAGTTTTTTCTTCAGTATGTCCGGTCTTAAGGCTCAGAATTGTAATCTTAGCGGATTTGTTACTTATACTCAGGGCGGATGGGGCGGACCTTCGAATGGCGGACCCGGCAAGATTAGAGATGCTAATTTTAGTCTGGTATTCCCCCAGGGATTAACTGTCGGCGGATTAAAAACTCTTACTTTATCAAGCGTTGCCGCGGTACAGGTTCTTCTTCCAACCAAAGGTACGGCGGGCGTTCTTACTCAAAATTATTCTAACGCTTCATCCACTAACGCCGGCGTTTTTGCAGGACAGGTTGTATCTCTAAGCCTTAATGTTGCTTTCGACAGAGCCGGGGTTTTTGGCGTTAAACCTTATAAACTCGAAGAGCTTGTAGTTGTTTCAGGTGCCTTTGCAGGCAAAACAGTCGGCGAAATTCTGGCATTGGCTAATACAGCAATAGGCGGAAGTGCAACGGGTTATTCAATTACTGCCTTAAATACTATAGTCGATCAGTTAAATAACAACTTTGATAACGGAACTCAGGATTTAGGCGCAGTAACCTGCCCGACTGTCGCTCCGGCTTCGCTTGGCAACAGAGTCTGGAACGATGACAATAAGAACGGAATCCAGGATAATGGAGAAACTAACGCTTCCGGAATAACTGTACAGCTTTACGATAACGCAGATAATCTTAAATCTACAACAACTACCGATGTAAACGGACTTTACCTCTTTAGTAATATCGCTCCGGGTACTTATTATGTGAAGTTTACTCTCCCCGGTGGCTATCTCTTCAGCCCGAAAGATCAGGGAACTGATGACATTTATGATTCAGATGCCGATGGAACTACCGGCAAAACGGTCTTAATTACATTGATATCAGGACAAACCGACATTAACCAGGACGCGGGTATTTATAAACCTGCACCGCTTACATCATCCGTTGGCGATAAAGTCTGGAATGATGTAAATAGAAACGGTATTCAGGACAACGGCGAAACAGGTGTTCCGGCAGTAACAGTCAGGTTATATACATGTGCCGACAGCCTTGTCTCAACAAAGTCAACAGATGTTAACGGCAATTTTTTGTTTGAAGGGTTAACTCCGAGAGATTATTATGTCGCTTTTAGCGGACTTCCGGCTGATTATTTCTTTACGAAAAAAAATGCAGTCGGCAATAATGCAACTGATTCCGATGCTGACTCGGTTACTGGCAAAACAACATGTGTTACGTTAACGGGTGGTCAGGTTAATCTTTCTATCGATGCCGGCATTTATTATTTTCAGATACCAAAAAAGTCAACTATTGGCGATAATATCTGGAACGATGCTAACGGCAATGGAGTCCGGGATAACGGCGAAACAGGAATGCAAGGCATAACAGTTCAGCTTTATGACTGTACCGGTTTGCTTAAAATAACTACAACAACCGATGCAAACGGGATATACTTATTCGGCAACCTTGATGCGGGTAATTATTATATAACGGTTCTTCTGCCTGACGGATATACATTTACAAATAATAATGCAGGCTCTAACAGCATCGTTGATTCTGTAACCGGAAAATCAGCATGTTTCCAACTGTCCGCCGGTCAGGATGATATTACGAAAGATGCCGGTCTTATAATAAAGAAAGCATCGATTGGCGATAAGGTATGGAACGATAATAATAAAAATGGCATCCAGGATAATAATGAACCCGGACTTCCAAATATTACAGTTTCTCTTTATAGTTCCAACGATGTATTAATTGGAACAAAGACAACCGATCAGAACGGCAGTTATTCATTTAATAATCTTATGCCCGGCAACTATTATGTTAAATTTACCCTTCCGCAGAACTACGCTTTCAGTCCGGCTTATCAGGGTTCAGGTATTGAATTTGACTCCGACCCCAATATATCAACCGGGAATACTGTCTGCGTAAATCTTAGCCCTGGTATGAATGATATGTCATGGGATGCCGGCATGTACGCCGTTCCACAAAATACAACGGCCGACCTTAGTATTACAAAAAATGTCAGCAGTCTTAATCCTAAGATTGGCGACAATATAACTTATACTATAACTATAAATAACAATGGTCCGAGTAGTGCTACAAATATTAAGGTAACTGACTTCCTGCGTCAGGGGCTTGATTTCGTTTCCGTTGCGCCTTCAAAGGGCAGTTATAACGATTCTACCGGCGACTGGACAATAGACAGTTTGGTAAATCAGGAAACAGCTAACCTTGTTCTTACAGTAAATGTAAACCCGAATACTGTATCTGCTACAGCATTCGATCTTGGTGCTGCATCGGATTTTAATCTTTTCGTTTTTGAAGACCTTACCCAGCCTTCTTCAGATACACAGGGCAAAGTCGCGGTCGGGCATGACGCAAACCTTGCTAATTATAGCATAGGCGATCAGCTTGCTAATTCAAATGGTCAGGAAGATGTTCTTATAGTCGGAAATAATCTGACTTTCAAAACCGGCAGAATATTTAATGGTAATGTCGTCTATGGCAACTCAACAAACCTGCCACTCTTTGTTGTTAGTATTGAAGAAGGCGCTTTAAGGAAAGATACCGTCATTGATTTTATATCGGCAAAGAATTATCTGCAGTCGCTTTCAACTCAGGTTTCACAATATGCTGAAAACGGTACAACAAAATTTGAATGGACCCAGCTTATACTTACCGGAAACGACCCGTTCCTGAACGTGTTCAATGTAAAAGGCTCGGATATGTCAAATGCACTCAGCATGGAAATCAATGTTCCTAACGGAGCGGTAGTTCTTGTTAATATTGACGGACAGACAGTTAAGTGGTCTGGCGGACTGGAAATCATAGGAACCAGCATTAGCAATGTTCTATATAACTTCTACCAGACAACTTCGCTGGTAATAAAGCAAATTGACGTTCGCGGCTCTGTACTCGCTCCTTTTGCAGACTTAAACTTTGTTTCCGGACAGCATAATGGTCAGATGATTTGTAAGTCAATGACAGGCCAGGGACAGTTTAACATCTGTAAATTTATCGGCAATATCCCTTCCAGCCCGTCAATTGTAAATTTTTCCGAAATTGCTGCCTCAGACCAGCACGATCCTGATTCAGCTCCGGGAAACGGAATTGAAACGGAAGACGATTATGCAATAGTTACAATTACAGTTAATCCAAACAGTTCAACCGCAGGCGGCGTTGGAACAGGTAGCGGAAATACCAAATGGGATTATGTTGGCAATTTTTCAGGTGGCGAAATTATTTGGAAAATAGTTACTGACAACAGTGGCAATCTGATTGCGGGAACCTGGGGCGGCAAAATTTACAGGTCAACAGACAACGGTTTAAGCTGGACAAGAATTAATCCTTCAATGAGCGCTGCTTATATCTGGACAATAGTTACAACGGAAACCGGCAAAATATTTACCGGTACTGAAAAGGGTATTTTTGTAACCGCAGACAATGGCGCAACATGGAATACCGCAGGTTTAGAAGGCAAAGATGTTCGCGCTCTTGCTTATAAGTCAGGCGAACTTTATGCCGGTACGTGGGGCTTTGGTGTCTTCAAATCAACGGACGGTGGCGCAACATGGACGGAAGTATTTAACGGACCGGGTAATCTCGCGGTTCACGCACTTACCATAAATTCTAAATTCGAAATCTTTGCCGGCTCATTCGACAGCGGTATATATAAGTCGGTTGACCATGGCACACAGTGGACAAAGGTTAATATGCCATTCGCTCATGTCTGGGCTATGGAATGCGCGGTTAACGATGTAATCTATGCCGGTACTTATGGCGATGGAGTTTATATTTCCAATGATGGCTTTAACTTTCAGAAGGCTAACAACGGCCTGACAACAACATTTATTTATGCTATCACAGCAAACAGCGATGGCAGAGTGTTCATTAGTTCATGGACCAACGGCGTGTATGCTACCGACAACGGAGGAAGCTCATGGAACGTTCTTGGACTGAAAGGATTTAATGTCAGCTCTATTTCATTATCTTCAAATGCAAAGACTCTCTACGTAGGTACATCTGAAGGCGCAATTTATAAGAATCAGGCAGATGTAACGGCAGTAGATAATGGTAAAACAGAAATCCCTGCAACGTTTGAACTGATGCAGAACTTCCCAAACCCTTTTAACCCCGCTACATCAATTAAGTTCAGCGTTCCTGCTGCTGGCCGGTATGCCCTTAAGGTCTATGATATATTGGGGAAAGAAGTTGCGGCTCTTGTAAACGGTGAAGTCTTAGCCGGTAAACATACGGTCAGCTTTGACGGCGCA
>JBAXDX010000118.1:0-6409 GCA_037140715.1 Ignavibacteria bacterium | reverse complement strand
TATAAAAGTTAAATCTATACGTACAGAAATAACTTTTGTACATATAAAAGTTAAATCTATACGTACAGAAATAACTTTTGTACATATAAAAGTTAAATCTATACGTACAAAAGTAATATTTGTTCCTGTAAAAGTTAAATTTGCAACTATAAAAATAATACCGGAAGGTGGCTCAGGTTTAGAATCTGACGGTAGTATTTTAGGGCAGGGAAATATTCTTTCAATAACTCCTTTATGCTTTACATTCTATCGGGAGCATTGACCCCAAGAACTGTCAGTCCGTTCTTTATAACCGTCTGAACGGCGATGGAAAGAGCTATTCTCGCCTCGGCAAGTTTTTTTTCAACGCCGATTATCCTGCAATTTGTATAAAATCTATGGAATAAGCCTGCTAATTCTTCTAAATATGCCGTAATTCTGTGGGATTCAAAGTTCTCGGAATCATAAAGCATTTCAGCGCTGAACTGATGAAGCTTTTTTAACAGGCTCTGCTCTTCGGCTCCGGTCAGCAGGTTCAGATTTTCGGATGAACACTCAAGTCCGTTTTCTTTTGTCATTTTAAGGATTGAGGAAACCCTTGCGTGAGCATACTGAAGATAAAATACCGGGTTTTCATCGGACTGTGTCTTTGCAAGTACCAGGTCAAAGTTCAGATGACTTACAATACTTCGCATATTAAAGAAATAACGTACTACATCGCTTCCCACTTCATCAATCAACTCGTCAAGCGTAATGAAGTTAGCCTTGCGGGTTGACATTTTAACTGCTTGTCCTTTGTCCATAATGGTTACGAACTGGTGGATTAATACCTTTATTTTTTGTGTTTCATAACCGAGAGACTTAAGACCGGCCATTACATCGGGATATGTCGCGTTATGATCGGAGCCAAAGACATCGACAATTAAGTCATAATTCCGCTCGAATTTGGTTCTGTGGTATGCAATATCAGGAAGGCGGTAAGTAGGCTCGCCGGTTGACTTAACAATAACCTTATCCTTATCATTGCCTAATTCCTCAAGCTTCAGCCAGATGGCGTTGTCTTTTTCATAGGAAAGATTCTTCTGCTTAAATATTTCAAGCAGTTCCTTTATCTTTCCTTCTTCATAAAGACTATTCTCATTGAAGTAGCTCTGAAAGTTAATCCCTATTCTTGCAAGAGTTCCTTCGATATCCTGAAATATCTCTTTCTCCGCAGTTTCCTTAAACCTTCCTTCTGCTGGTTCATTCTCCAGCGTATCTCCGTATTCGGTGTAAAGCTTCGCCGCAATATCTTTAATATAAGCTCCCTGATAATGATCGTCCGGGAATTGTTCTTCCTGTCCAAGAATTTCAAGATAACGATACTTAACCGACTGACCGAGGACTCTCATCTGGCGCCCGGCATTATTAAAATAATATTCTCTGTCAACTGAGTAGCCGGTCCATTCGAGCATATTAGTGACAGTATCTCCAAAAACAGCATTGCGGCCGTGTCCTACAGTAAGCGGACCGGTTGGATTAGCCGATACAAATTCAACAGTAGCTTTTTTGCCTTTATATTTATCCGAGCGGCCGAAGTTTTCCTTTTTATCAAGAATATCAGGGATAATTGCAGTCAGAAATTCAGGATTAAAATAAAAATTAATAAACCCCGGACCGGCAATTTCAACCTTTAAAATTACTTTCGGGTCGATAATAAGATTATTAATTATTTCTCCGGCTATTTCCCTTGGATTGCGCTTAAGCTGTTTAGCAAGCAGCATAGCCATATTTGTCGAAATATCGCCATGTTCCTGATTGCCGGGAACATTAAATATTGGATTTACATCTTTTAAGTATTCTAATCTGTCAGAAGTTGTTCGAAACAACTCTGTAAGGATATTTTTCAAAACTTTATTTCTCCGGGGGGTCTAACGAGTTTGTTTCATTAAGGATTTATCTTCAACAATAATAGCCGGAGCATCGCTCCAAAGTTTTTCCAGATTATAATTAGCCCGCACATCTTTTTTAAAGATATGCACAATAACATCAAAATAATCCATAAGTGCCCAGTTAAGCCCCTTTAAGCCTTCTTTACCATGAGCTTTGATTCCCTCATTTCGCAACTCCTTATCAACTTCGTCAGATATTGCCCGGACATGCGTGTCAGAGTCTGCCGAGCAGATAACGAAGTAATCGGCTATGCCTGAAATAGTTCTTAAATCAAGGATTTTAACATCGTATCCTTTTTTATCAAAGATTAACTCTGAGACTTTGTATGCAAGTTCAATTGATTCCAAATTTATCCCTTACTTTAGTGGTTTTAGCTGATTATAATCTTTACCGATAACAACCGATACATCCAGGAAATAATCATTATTTAACTGCTGGATTACATTTTCTTTCTTTACGCCAAGCATGGAAGCGATCTTTTTTGCATTGGACAGATTGCCGGTACGGTCAATTACAATAGTTTTAACTATATCAAAAGAGATATAATTGCCGACATTTACCACATCCACCTTATTATTTCGCAGATAATCGGTAAACTTATCTCCAACGCCCGCCATACCGCAACCGTTAAGTACTTCAGCCTGAATAATTTCAGACGGGACCTGCACCTGTACAGACATATTCTGTTCAGAGTCTTTATTGATAAGCTTTTTAACTATTGCAAAAGCCATATACAAAATTAAAGCACCAAGCAGGAAGATTACAACGTTTAAGAAAATATTCTTTACAGGTGTGTTAATGCCAGCGCCCGCGGATTTTGAGTTTGTACTGTTTTTCTTAATCATTCCAGAAATTGTTTTTTACAAAAAAAATAACCAAATATAATATACCACGTTAATGCTTAAAATAGGACTAAATATGTATTCATGCAAAAACACAGGAGCAGCGGATTTCCTTTTTATCTTACCCGTAATCTTAACCATACTCATAATCAATAATGATTAAGATGAAAAGTAAGAAAGAACAATCGCCCGATATTTTTGAGCGGATACCTGAATGTGTTTACCATCCGTTGTTCATTATATCCTGATTAAACCTTGGAAATCCACCCGTATAGCCATAACCCACAGACCCGTTCGGCGGGTAATAGTTATAAGGCAACCTGTTATACTGAATGTTTATCAGAAAATCTTTACCCGGACGATAATTCAGTTCGGCGCGGCTGACATAAATTCCGTTTATATTATCCATTGTACCTTTGCCAAAGCTGCTGTAAGGCGTATGAACAAGACTGGCATCCACCTGAAGGTTAAGCTCATTGTTAAACTTGTAAAGCATGCTGTTGGTATATATGCCGACAGCCAGTCCGTTCCCGCCAAAAGCGGAATATGACAAACTGTAAGAATGATGCATCTGAAAATTATTGGGATTAATAAAGCCGAGTACCATACTCGGAGTATTATTGGAAATCATACCGTCATGTACGCCGGGCTGATTATTAAGCTGTTCTCTAAATTGTCCAAAAACAGCCGAAGAAACTATAATAAGAATGAATAAAATCTTTTTCATTATTACACCTGTAAATTTCTAGAACATATTAATTTTAATTATAAAAAAACAATCCGGATTTATTACTTTTGTTCTTATACAATTAATCATACAAAAAGATTCCGGAAATAATATTTTAGATAACCCATTATCTCAACATTCTCTATAGTTCAATAAAAGCCGGATTAATTTTCTTAACCTTATTTTCCTTATCAACAAGTACAATTCTCGGCTTATGAGTACGGGCTTCCTCATCGTTCATTCCCGCATAGGTAATTATTATAACTTCATCTCCAACGGCGCCAAGCCTTGCAGCAGGACCGTTCAGACAAATAATTCCGCTACCGGCTTTGCCGATAAGCGTATATGTTTCAAATCTGGCTCCGTTATTTACGTTTACCACCTGAACCTTCTCATATTCATAAATATCAGCAGCGTCCATTAAGTCTTTATCTATTGTAATGCTGCCTTCATAATACAACTCGCTCATTGTAACCGTAGCGCGGTGTATTTTGGCTTTGAACATTTCTCTCATTTTCAATTCGCGTCTTATTTTAATTACACATCTAAAATAATATTTTTTAACTACTTCTACCAGTATTAACATAATTAATAGTGTATGAATTCACAAAATGTTCAAATTTGAATCAGTTTTATGAAATTTATGCTTGACAAACCATTATATTTTTCAATATATTGGTGAAAAAAATTATGAAAACAACAATAAATACATACTACGTTAATTTTTATCTCTGTTTCTTTGGATTCAGCCGATTTACCATGCCTGTTGGTTAGCTGGTGAATTAAAGAAGAGTATTTAATAAAAGATTACAAAAGCCCTCCTTAGTTCACAAGGAGGACTTTTTTGTTGCCATAAACCGGCGACTGAAAACTTATAGCTAAAAGTGAATTAAATTATAATCCATGTAAGGAGTTGCGAATGGTAATTATTATGAAACTGGAAGCATCGGAAAAAGATGTAGAAAAAGTAAAAGAAAGGATTGAACTTCATGGCTGTAAACCATATCTGATTTATGGCACACAAAAACTTGCCATTGGTGTAACCGGTCCGACTACTCAGCTTGACGAGGAAGATTTCCTGATTATGGATTCAGTACAGGAAGCGCTCCGCGTTTCTAAGAAATATAAACTGGTCAGCCGCGAAGTTAAAAGTGAGGATACGATTATTGAAACAGGCGGACAAAAAATTGGCGGGGAAAACCTGACAATCATTGCCGGTCCATGCTCAGTCGAAAGCCGTCAGCAACTTTTTGATATTGCCGGACCATTAAAGGAGATGGGAATAAGATTTTTTCGCGCCGGAGCTTATAAACCACGCTCAAGCCCTTATGTTTTTCAGGGACTTAAGAGCAAAGGTCTGGAATACCTGTCCGATTTGAAAAAAGAACTCGGTATGATAATAGTAACCGAAGCTAAAGATACCGAGACGCTCAACGATGTAGCAGCGGTCTCGGATATTATCCAGATTGGCGCACGTAATATGCAAAACTTCAGTCTTCTCGAAAGAGCAGGCGACCTTAAAAATCCAATACTCCTGAAACGCGGACTTGCAGCCAGTATCGAAGACCTGCTCATGAGCGCAGAATATATCGTCTCTCAAGGCAATTTTAACGTCATTCTCTGCGAACGTGGCATCCGTACATTTGAAACTTATACCCGGAATACGCTCGACCTGAATGCAGTGCCCGTAATAAAAGAACTTACCCACCTGCCTGTTTTTGTCGATCCTTCTCATGGTATAGGAATCTGGGATAAAGTACCCGCTATGTCAATGGGAGCAGTTGCCTGCGGAGCGGATGGGTTAATTATCGAAGTTCACCATAAGCCGGCAGAAGCATTATCCGATGGCTATCAGTCTTTGACTCCTAAGAATTTCAAAAAGATGCTTGCAAAGATTGAACAGCTTTGCCCGATAGTGGACAAAAAGATACAGCTTGTAAAATAAAGATAAAACCGGCATGTAATAATTTAACTGCCCCGGTTATCAACCAGGGGTGGTTTATATTAGTAATATAGCGGGAATAAATCACTCAAATGGAAGCTCTTTCATTTTTTAATTTTGCAATAATCTCTACTTCGACTGCCGCATTAACCGGCAGTTCATTTACTCCGACAGCACTGCGCACATGCCTTCCGGCTTCGCCGAAAACTTTTACAAAAAACTCAGAAGCACCGTTCGCAACCTTTGGCTGGGCGGTAAATCCGTCTGCGCTGTTAATAAAAACAGTTACTTTAATAATCCGTTCAATTGCATCAAGACTGCCGGCTACGGATTTAATAACGCTAAGACAATTAAGTGCGCAAATTTCAGCGGCTTTCTGTCCTTCCTCCTCGGAAATATCAAAGCCAACCTTTCCCTGATACTTTAATTCACCGCCTGCAAACGGAAGCTGTCCGGCTGTATAAACAAGACTGCCCTCAATTAATGCCGGAATATAGGCCGCAAGAGGCTTTGGTGCGGCAGGCAATTCATACCCAAGTTCTTTTATTTTTTCTTCAATCATGATAAATCCTTAAATAGTTATAGAATTATTGTAAAGGTTAAAACTAAGTCAGTTATAACAGAAAACCAATAGAAAAACAGATTATGACCATTCTATTGCAGGCGGGGAAATTTGCTACGCTGCCAGAATCGTAAAATAAAAAGCAGTTCCTTTTCCTATCTCGCTTTCCACCCAAATTCTGCCGCCATGCTTTTCTACAAATTCTTTGCAAAGCAGCAAACCTAAGCCCGATCCTGACTCTCCGTCCGTCCCTTTGCGCCCGACTTTTTCATCTGTCTTAAATAATTTCTCGGAAAACTTCTCCGACATCCCGATACCGCTGTCAGTTACTGATATCTCCACCATGTTATTGGCTACTTCTGTTGCCTTAACTATTACTTTACCCCCCTGCCTGGTAAACTTTACTGCATTTGACAAAAGATTAC
>JBAXDX010000117.1:0-6614 GCA_037140715.1 Ignavibacteria bacterium | reverse complement strand
AGTTTACGAAGTACAACAGAATGACCTAAGTGCAAATCAGGTCTGGTAGGGTCGCAGCCTAATTTTATATTTAATGGTTTATTTTCTTTTATAGACTTTTCTAATTTACGAAGGAGTTCCTCTTCCGGAATGATCTCTGATGCGCCCCGCCTGATAAGGTCCATCTGTTCATTGACAGGGGGGAATTTAATATTTTCTTCTTTTTTCAATATCTTTAACTCTTAGCGCCTTTATATAGATTGTACATCAAATGAACTTAATTTCTGCCGCCACGTTGTTGCTCACGCTGGAAATCGCGCTTTGCGATATCTTCACGTTTATCATAAATCTTCTTGCCTTTTGCCAGGGCTATCTGAAGCTTAATTTTACCTGCCTTGAAATATAACCGTAAAGGAACAAGCGTCAGACCCTTTTCCTTTACCTTACCGATAAGCTTTCGGATTTCACTCTTGTTTAAGAGCAGTTTCCGTATCCTTAAAGGTTCATGGTTATTAATCGAACCCTGGTCATAAACACTAATATGAGCATTAAAAAGCCACATTTCACCATCTTTTAACGCAGCATAGCTGTCTGTAAGACTAGCCTTTCCCTGACGTATGGCTTTAACTTCGGTGCCCTGCAGAACGATACCTGCTTCGTAAGTCTGTATAATAGTATATTCATACCTGGCTTTTCTATTGACGGTTATGTCTTTTTCAACTGGTAATTCGGCCATAATAAAATAAGGTTACAAAGTTATTCTTATTGGTAAATAAAATCAAGAATCAAATAGCAAAATAAGAAAAATTAAGGAAAGGTTGAACTAAAAGAGAGATATTCCGTAGAACTTATCTATTGTTGCACTTCTAATCCTGTTACCTCTGACCGGTCTGGTAATTACCGATGGCAAAATATCTGTTATCCGAAAGCGTTTCTACAATCTGGTCAGCAATAAAGCGGTATTTATATGCCGATCCTTTGTCAAACTCAAAAACAATACTTACAATCAGGTCGGGTCTTCCCTTGATGGTCAGGTATCCTGAAAGTGCTATCACACCGTTTAATGTACCTGTCTTGCCATGGAAATTATTCTCTGCCATTGAACCAAGCATACGGTGGCGAAGTGTGCCATCAACCCCGCTTATTGCGAGAGAGTTGAAGTAATCATTATAAAGCCTGCTGTCAAAATAGATTTTATAAAGAAGATTTACCATTCCTCCGACTGTAACCTGATTATAGCGTGAAAGCCCTGAACCGTCAACGACAGATATACCTGCCGAAACGATAGAATATTTTTTGAGAAAACTATTTATTGCCTGAGCAGAATAAAAAGAATTACCCTGCTTATTGCTGTACACAGCTCCAATGGTTTTAAATAGGCATTCCGCGAGGAAATTATCACTCTGTTTATTTATAATTTTTGAAAGGTACCTTAATTCGATTGACCTCCGGGTTATTTCATGAACTCCATAAGGAGCTTCGCCTCCTGCCGGTTTTTGAGAAACAGAAATGCCTGCTTTAAGCAACCTATCCTGAAGCAGAAGGGCGGCAAACAGAGGTGGATTTTTTATCTCAGCCGAGAGCCAGGTTGAGCGCGACTTACGACTGAGATTCCCGCTTATAACAAAATCATAGCCGTTGGATGAAATATTCTGTGAGATAGAGATTTTTGATTTACCCCGTGTAGTTCTTGCGTTAAGCTTTATCTTAAACAATGAGCAACTTGGTATAATATTATAACTTATCTTATTTCCCGTCTTTCCCGAAGTCTTAAGACTGAACTGTATTCTGTTGCGGTTAATCACAATGGCTGAAACCGGAGGCAGGGCATCGTGAGTTTCCTCATCCTCGATCCAGTCCTTTCTGTAGTACATGTCATCGAAATATGAATCATCACCGATAACGCGGCCTGTAATCTTGTGGATACCGATTGAACGTAAATAGATAACCATTGTATCAATATCCTTATCAGTCATAAGGGAATTGCCGTAGCCTTTAATATACAGGTCTCCGTTAATTACTCCGTCTGAGAGATAGGTGTCGTTAGTTAAGAGTTTAGTTGCAAAACGGTAATTCGCTCCAAGTAGTGCGAATGCTGCGCCTGTAGTATAAAGCTTGGCATTAGAGGCGGGTTTAAGTAGCTCTGAAATATTTCGCGTGAAAATAGTATCTTTGGTAACCGGGTTGTATATCATTATTCCGTATTTAGTATGGCTGGGGATGGAGCTAAGTATATCCTCAATTTTCATCGCGATATTTGTAGTTTTTGCATAAAAGTTTATAGCTAAAAAAAACACGGCTGTTCCAATTAAAAATCTTTTCATTATGGTAAAATCAAACTTTAAATAATGGGTAAATATTATAAATTATTATCAGTAATATGAAAATACTGGCATTGTATCGAATCAATAATGAACTGTTCTGTTTCTTAAATAACAATCCTGTAAAAATATCAGGAGGAAAATATAAATTGAACTATTTATTACCTGTAAAGTAACAACTATTTGTTAAAGTAACAATAAACTTTTTCAGAATTAAGTTGTTACTTCAGCAATGATTAAAAAACGATAGCAAATTAAAAAAGCGGAGCGTATCTTTACAGCCGAAATTTAATGAGGTAATAATGAAAGAAAAAAAAGTATATGAAAAAGCCTATAAAAATCAGGAATTCTTAAATTCACCTGAAGGGCGTTCAATTAGAATTTTATCGGAGTTTCTGGAACCTAAGACAAGGTTTGAAAAGAATAAAATTTATGATACAATCGTAATATTTGGTTCAGCCCGTTTTAAGTCAAAAGCAGAAGCTGCAGATGCTTATAATCTGGTAAAGGAACTCGATCCTGAAACAACGCCGGATTTCCCGAGTAGGTTAAAACAGGCGAAATCAGCGCTTAATATGTCTAAGTATTATGAAGATGCGGTCGAGCTTTCGCGTATGCTTACGGAATGGTCTCTAAATCTGCCGGCAGATCAGAACCGCTTTATAATTTGTAGTGGCGGCGGTCCTGGTATTATGGAAGCATCCAATAAAGGTGCCCAAATCGCCGGAGGTATGTCAGCGGGACTCAATATTAGTCTCCCGTTTGAACAGTTCATCAATGAATATGTTACACCCGGGCTTAAGTTTGAGTTTCATTACTTCTTCATGCGCAAGTTCTGGTTCATGTACCTTGCTAAAGGACTTATTGTTTTCCCTGGTGGCTTTGGCACAATGGATGAATTTTTTGAAACACTTACTCTTCTTCAGACCGGCAAGATCCAAAACTATATGAAGGTAATAGTTTATGATGAAAAATACTGGCGCAGGATTATTAACTTTGACGCGCTGATTGAAGAAGGAGTAATTAATGATAAGGATATGGACTTATTCAGGTTCTGCGACACTCCGCTCGAAGCCTTTAAGGAAATTACCGCTCATTTTGAGGCGTATTCCCTTAGTCATAACGCAAATAAAAAGTCCATTACTTTATGAAGCAAATTCATTTTGTTTACAACAAAAAACCCCTTTTACAAGGGGTTTTTGTTACAACTAATCATTGTGCATGCTGTCGCGACTGGCCCGGCGGTGTGCCTTAATGCGTTCCATTCTCTTTTCAACCGAAGGTTTTACAAAGAAAGTTCTCTTCTTATATTCTTTAAGAACACCTGAACGTTCATATTTCTTCTTAAATCTTTTAAGAGCTTTATCTATGGACTCATTATCCTGTAGAATGATGCCTACCAAATTAAATTCACCTGCCTTCGATTGTAGTATTTTTAATAATTACAAAATTGATTCAATTAACTTTTTATGACCTGATTTTTGAAATTCAACTCTGATTGAATTATGTCCGTTTGAGGCAACGTCCTTGCCAATAACTTTCCCATAATCATCCCAGGCTGTATGATAAATAGAATCACCAACGGAAAAAGATTTTTTCGGAGAATATTCCTGAAAATTATCCATTTCTATATCTTCAACAGTCAACTTTTCAGGTTTAGCGCTTTCACCAGGGTCGATAATTACCATCTGCTTACATTTTTTACACTTAGCCCATTTCTTATTTTGCAAATCAAAAACTTTAGCATCGCCGGCAAGCTCCATTTTAGTAACGGAATTACAAACCGTGCAGAGAGCCTCAATATTTTTTATTCTGGCCATAATAATCCTTACGTTTCTTAGAACTGACTAATCAAAGTTAAAGAAAAATCTTTAAATAACCAAACCATTTATAATGAGTAATAACATTTCACGCATGAACGCATTCATACCGATTAGTCCCATACTCATAATTATCAGTTCCTGGTTCATATTTATCGTTTCCGTGAAATTTATAACAGGAAGTTTTTAAATAATAATCTGTAACGATACTGAGATATACAATTTTCCCGGTATTATCTTATTTTTAATCATTCTTTATACATCCTCGTTCCTGCGCGTATTTATTTAAGCGCACGTAGAGCATCTTCCTTGCCCGGTGTAGCCTGCTTCTGACCGTGCCAATCGGGCAGTCAACGAAGTCGGCTATCTCTTCGTATGTAAAGCCTTCAATATCACTAAGGATAATCACCGTTCTGAAATCTTCCGGCAATGCAGAAATTGCGGAAGAAACATCATCATCTAAAAGATTATTGAAAACATCATCAACGAGGTGATCGCTTTTTACTTCGCTTGATTTTATGTTCTCATAAAAATTCTCAATGTCTTCATAATCAACTTTATTTGGCTCTTTAATCTGTTTGCGGTAGTCATTTATATAGGAATTTTTTAATATCCTAAACAGCCAGGCTTTACAATTAGTCCCTTTTTCAAATTTATCAAAGAATCGGAAAGCTTTAAGGAAAGTTTCCTGTACAAGATCATCAGCATCATCGGAATCACCGGTCATTCTCAGGGCAAAGTTATACAGGACTTTCATATATGGAAGAGCTTCGCGCTCAAAGTCGAGATATTTTTGTCGGTCTTCCGCGGTTGTATTATAGTCTGTTATTACTGACATAGAAGTCTGTTTCTTTATAAATCTGTTTGCAATAGTCTTATATTAAAAGACTTATCATTTAATTATTCAATGTGCTATCAACCCGTTCTGAATATTGTTAGTCGAACCTGCCAAATCGTAAACAAAACCATTTATAATTATATACCTGATTTCATTATTCAACTTTAATAAGAAATTCGGTACTGAATTTAAGGCAATAAAATCATTTTTTCCAATATAATCTGAAGATTTAATTATAAAAGGGAACTTTGTATATTTCCCTTCAGGTAATATCTTTTTATTTACAGGGACAACCGTTATTCCTCTGCTGAATAATTCGACTGATTTAAGATTTTTTAATTCTTCAAATGATTCTATTACAGACGGGTAATCGAGTCCGGGGAAGGCTTGCATTGAGTTACACAAATACTCCTCATTACCAAAAAAGGTTGATAAATCACCGATATCCGCAATTATACTTTCGAAAAACAATTTGCCACCACTTCTTACTTCTGTTCTGTTAATTCCGATATCAATCTTTCGCTTTTCTCCATTTTTATAAACTGTAACTTCTCTTAACAAAAGATCAAATATAATTTCTTTATTTTCCGGAATGCCATAGTATTTTTGTATATCCTGCTTTTCATAAGCATCCTCCGATATAAACTTTATGGCGGAAAGGATAGTTATGAAATTT
This sequence comes from Ignavibacteria bacterium, assembly GCA_037140715.1. GTDB lineage: Bacteria > Bacteroidota > Ignavibacteria > Ignavibacteriales > SURF-24 > JAUZPB01. The sequence goes on along the minus strand of JBAXDX010000117.1, from coordinate 980 downwards.
ATTTTTCTTAAAAATTGCTTCTCTGTATCATGCTTCCATCCGCCGGATTCGATTAATATAGTGCTTGTGCCCCACTTCTGAATATTATCCCCAAAAGCGCGTGGCTCAAAATCGTCAGGATACTTGCCAATGTGTCCCGGAATAAATTTATTCAGCATTTCGGTCATTTCAACTATCAGTTTCATCGCACGTTCACGTACGGGATTAACTTTCTTTTCATGGTTAAAGGGGGGCGCGAGAAATGATATTGAAGCTGTCTTAAATGTATGTCCGGCAGAATAATGAGGATTCTGATCATGCAGATTAAACCCGAATTTCGCCTTTAATTTATCGTGTATTGATTTTAATATTTTAGACTCCGGGCATTCCAGCCGGAGAGCATCCCGATTCAGGTCTATGTCATAAGCATTATGCCTCTGAAACCTTTCGGCACCATCCGGATTTAACATTGGGATAAAATTCAATGTTACTTTTTCAAGTATGCCGGCTTTGATTTCATCAAGCTTATCGCGGGTTGAAAAGAAATTGAAAATATCAAACAATGCCATTGTAGCCGTTGATTCATCTCCGTGCATTTGCGACCATAGTAAAATATTCTTTTTCCCATGTCCAAGTGCGATTAAATATATATCCCTGCCTTCCGCCGAAGTGCCGGCTCCGGACAAACTGAACCCCGGCTTTTTTCTAAGGCTTTTTATCAGAGGAAGTATATCCAGGTGTTTAAAGTCTCTTACTACAATGGATCTCTCGCGATAATTGTCATAGTCCGAATAAATCCGGGTTGAAAAATCTTCTGCCAGTTCCATTTTGTGAAATCCTGTTGTTTTTTGAATTAAAAACGATGAATTATTTTATCGATTTCAAATATTTGCTGATTTTGGTTACCAAGCTATGAAAATTTAAGCTTTACTTCAAGATAAGTAAGAAAATGAATTAAAATAAGTCCGGCATTCCGAAATTATCTTCGAATTCATCGAGCA
>JBAXDX010000116.1:0-6919 GCA_037140715.1 Ignavibacteria bacterium | reverse complement strand
AGTTACATAAACCCGGAACAAAGAGTTTAAGAAAAATGAAAGAAAAATTAAGAAATATAATAATTCAGTACGGACTGAATACCCTGGATGATAAAAGGAAGTTTGAAGCTGTACTGAGCGATTTGCTGGCAAATTATGATAGAAAAGAAATATTTGTCATCAAAACTGCATTAAGAGAAGGCCTGGTGCATGATATTAAAAACAACGGGGAAGTACGGCTCCCGGTCTGTGCAAGGAAACTTGTAGAAGAAAACGGAATCCGCGAAGACATAGCGCTTTGGGCTGTTCAGGTATGGTACTATGCGTTGACGGGTGTTTCTGCAGATTCAGATATACAAAAGCCGGAAAAGCATAATAAAACTGTTCCATCCAAAGTCCCGCATATAAAAAACAATGTCGCTGAAGTGAAGCAACCCGGGAAAGATAATCATGGGAAATATAAAAGTATAAAAATAGGTTCGCAGATATGGATGGCAAAAAATCTTAATACAGGCAGGTTCAGGAATGGAGATATTATTCCGGAAGCGCGAACAAATAGAGAATGGGAAAAAGCAGGACAGGAAGGGAAACCAGCCTGGTGTTATTATAAGAATGATCCTGCAAACGGGAAAAAGTATGGCAGACTGTATAACTGGTATGCTGTAAATGACCGGAGAGGATTAGCTCCGGAGGGCTGGCATATACCAACAGAAGCAGAATACCAGACATTAATAACGACAGTAAACAATGACGGTAATGCGTTAAAAGCAGTCGGACAGGGAGATGCAAATTATGGCGGGGCAGGCACAAACGTAGCCGGCCCCGGCTATCGCAGCGGCAATGGTAGCTTCTACAATTTAGCGGGCTACACTAACGACTGGAGTTCCACTGTGTACGATGCCGCGTATGCGTACTACATGTACCTGAACACTTATGATAGTAGTATCAACCGGTACTACGATTACAGGAGTTTCGGCTTCAGTGTCAGATGTGTTGAGGATTAGGCAATTTGTCTATTTAATTTTCCGCTTTAGCGGTCGATTTATTTTTGAAAAAAGGGGGAAAGGGTGCAATTACCATTCCACGGGTTGAAACCCGTGTTAATGGGTTTCAGCCCGTTTCATTTTGCCCGATGGGCGCTGCCACATCGCTAATATATCACGCCCCTTCAGGGCTTCGATGTGTCGGGAATTGGTGATTTATTATTTGTGTTTGCCCTGAAGGGGCATAATATAATAGCACAGGGCATCGCCCTGTGAAAGGTAAATACCCCCAAAACAACCCAAAAGCCCTGAAAGGGCGCAATAAATGTTTTGAACCTTAACCTGACAGCATTGGGCGTTGCCGCATCGCTGACATATAACACCCTTAGGGTTGCGGTGTGCCCGAATTGATTAATTTTATTATTTGCGTTCTGCCCTCCTGAGTTATTCCGGCTAATGTCAAGAGAGTCTCGCGCGGTTCTCCGAGAGTCAAACGCGGTTCTCCGGGAGTCAAATGGGCAGAATAATCAATATTTTTCTACCCTGCTCAAACATTATAAATATATTTATAGTTAAGTTGATAACTACAAAACTTTTTGTATATTCAGTTAATAAAAGAAAATTTTGGAGGATTTATCAATTGGCTTCATATAGAACAACCTAAGAAAAAGTCAGATAAGAAAAAGATAATTTATTAATATGAAATGAAATTTTAATAAAGTTAATGACCACTCTTGCAGAAAAACTTCAGGTTCTAACCGGGTTTTCCTGAGAAAGACAAAAGGTTTACTGGCTGTTCCGCAATGGCACTTACTTGTTTGCCATGCGGTTACAAATACAGACAAACAGGCACAAAAGGATAGATTTGATTTGCATTATTATTGTACTATATCGTTATTCTGACTTTTTAAGGGAACCCTGGTTAGCTTAAAGTCAAAAAAAATAAAGAGAGAAGAATGTTAAATAGAATACACAAAGTTGTTTCGCTATTTAGTGGATGTGGCGGATTGGATTTAGGATTTAATGGTGGATTTACTTTTAGGAATCGATATTTCGGGAAAAATAATTATAAATTTGAATTTGCTAACGATATTGATCCGGCGGCAGAATATGTTTATAATATGAATAGATCTTTTTTTGGCAACCATAAATTTTATCTTACTGATATAAAAAATATTAATTATAAAGATATCCCCGATTTCGATTTTTTAATTGCCGGTTTTCCTTGTCAGCCATTTTCAAATGCCGGATTAAGAAAAGGAATAAACGATGAACGCGGAAATTTATTTGAAGAATGCGAAAATCTTTTAAAGGATGGATTAAAAAGAGAGAATAAACCCACAGGATTTGTATTTGAAAATGTTAAAGGTATAATGTCATCTAAAATGCCTGACGGGACTACTATTCCAGATGAAATTGTAATGCGAACAGAAAAATTAGGATTCAAAACCTGCTATAAGTTACTTAAAACAAGTAATTATGGAACGCCTACAAATAGACAAAGGTTAATAATTGTGGGTTTAAGAGAAGACTTTGGATATTTTGATTTTAGTTTGTTAGACAAAGTTGCATCTGAATATAATCTTCCGAATGAAAATGACAACCGGTATGAACTGCTGCTTGGGTCTGTTCTTTGCGACATTCCTGAAAATGCTCCTCAAAAAAATGATTACTGGAAGTATTCGCCCATGGGACAGTATATGGTTGATAAAATTGGCCCATGCAGGGATGGAAAAGAAGCATTGGAAAAGTTTCAAAAGAAAATCACTCTGTCTAAAATTAGTCCTACCATTTTAAAAGGCAAATCATGGAAAGATATGAACCCTGCTGATATGTCTGAACGCTTCCGTAAAATTTGGGATAACCCGCAAGTTTATCGTTCTCCTAATTTTTATAGAAGATTTGCATTAGGCGAAATTAATGGAACAATTACCGCTTCAGCGCAACCTGAAAACTGTGGTATTACTCATCCTTTTGAAAATAGAAGATTTACAATCAGAGAAATTGCCAGAATACAATCGTTCCCTGATAATTTTGAATTCCCATATAAAACTATAGCAAACGCATATAAAGTAATAGGAAACGCAGTACCTCCGGTATTCGGCTGGGTGATTGCTAAAGCCATAAGCAAACATATCGAAAATGAATGAAATAAATCACATTAAAGCTCATTTATTGGGACTTCTGGTTGGAGGAGGAAAAGTTGATAAAGATACTTTTGTAATAGACCTGCCTTTCAATAAATGGGGAATGAACCCTATACGAATGAATATTATTGCGACAGATATTTTAACCAAAATTTGCCAAAACTTTAATAACTCCTATAGTTTCAATGTAACTTATGAAATAGGAAATAATAAGTGGCTGATAAAACCGATTGACAGAGCGGATATTTCGCCATTAATAAAAGATTTAGAGTTATTAAGTTTACCAACAGCAGGCTTTCTTTTATCAAATGTTGATTTAACAATCGCTAAAGCGCATTTATCCGGTATCAGTATAGAAAGTTTTCTTTCTGGTATATTTGATGCAAGAGCAAGTCTTACACCCTCACATAGACGATTTAATGATAACGCACCTGTTGTTTCGATAGAGATTCCAGGCAGCACAAAAAATTTTAAGTTCATTGTTCAACTTTGCTCATGGCTCACCGATTTAGGTTCAATAACTGACCAGATCCTTTATAATCATCCAAATCAACATTCAGGCTCCGACCCCAAATTATAAAGGCTGGAAGAAAGGTTTTAAGATTCGTTTCCTTGTAAAATCATTTTTGGCAAAATATTCATTTGCATTACAAGCAAAATCAATAGATGTTACAAAGATTGAAAAACAGCAAAAGAATGGAGAACAACAACCCTGCTATTTAAGAAAATTAAAGTATGTTAGTCCTGTAAGCGTTCATTGCGAACAAAATTCAGCAGAACTTCCTGAAGAAGTTCGTAATAAAATCTTTTTTCATTACCATCATTTTTGTTCGGTATTAGGCTGTCCGCACGCGCCAGTTGCTGAAATAGCTGAATTAGTGAGACAGAAAAATATGTTAATCAATTTTTTCCCGCGTCTTACAAAAGGAACAAACAAAGATTTAAAAAAAATTTTCAAAAATATTCTGTCCTCATCTTTTCCCGATAAAAAGATTTACAGACATAAATTCATTGTTAAAAATTTAATTGCCAATAAAAACTTTAAAGTTTTTTCAGGGCTTGAACAAGGAATTGCTTATCTGTTTGCATCGGTATTAAATGGGAAAAGACATACAGGCTCTATGAATGAAATTATTGAAGATTCTATGGAAGGAGAACTGGTAATTATGTCTATAGGTAAAAGCTTTGACAGCCCATTACTTTTCATAAACGACTCAAATAACAGGGCTTTTATCTGTTCATCCGTTAGTGCTAAGTTTAATCAGAAGTTGATTATGGAACACATTAAAATCAATAACCTTACAATCAGTATAGTTTAGTATGAATGAAATATATTTTTACGAAGAGTTTTCCAAGAAATTCAGTCAATATCTCACATCATATCTGGGTGCCGGTTACAAAGTATTTTATTCTTGTAATAACACATTAGACAAACTTTTAAGCAACTTAGAGATATTTTGTAATCTGAAATTAAAACCTGATAACATTTATATTCCAAAACTTAAACTTGATATTTTATTTGCTGTTTGTGGCGGAAATAAAGGGCCGAGACTGATATTAATTGAAGCAAAATATTTACATCAGCTTAGCCTGAAAGATTACTCGCAATTAGCAGGCTATTTACAAGTTGCCAGGATAATTGACTTAGGGTTATTGTTACTTATTCACAAAGATGGTTCCACAAACATTGTATCCAATGATTTTCAAGAGATTGTCAGTTTTAAAAAACTTCCGATGAACTGGCTAATCGAACTTAAACAATCCAACGAAACTCATAATTTTATGACAGGAATTATTAGCTTTACGCCAAACAACGGCATTGATTGGTTTAATGTAAAAGAGAGTTATGGAATATCTTCTTTTGAAGAACTTGTAACAAATTTAAAATGACAACCATTTTTATCGCAATCCAACGGATCAGTCCAATAAACCAATACTTCCTTTTGCCAAATAATCTCTTACGCTTTTCTGCCCGGCTATATTATAATCTTCCCAATTAACATTCGGATTTTGTTTTATCACAGCTATAAACTTCCTTAGTTTACGATTCAATAAACTAAGGAAAAAGATGACCGGTAAAAAAATATCGATTTTGTAAAGATAGTCGAACGTTTAAGAAAAGAATGCCCGTAGGACCGCGAGCAGACTCATGATTCATTTTTATACTGACTGCGCTATCATACAAGTCTGAATCACCGATTAACGGATTAGGGCAAAGTAACATGAGTAATTCAGATAAATGCCAGTCAGAGAGGACATCAGAACAACCAGGTAATTTGACAAATTCGCGGTGTGCTTAAAGGGAAAAAACATATTTTTTGTATTTGTTCCTGTGCCTGCTGGCATTTTTTTTTAGTCTCTGTTAAAACGCAATATATTTCTGTTCCTGAATTATTGACTTAAAGATTAAAATATGAGATATTTGACTTATGAGAAAAACAGTAGCACATATAATCAGTATCCTGAGAGATAATCTAGTCTTTATTAAAGAGAAATATCATGTAGATTCAGTTGATATCTTTGGCTCTTATATCAGAGCTGAAGAAACTGCTCAAAGCGACATTGATATTTTAGTTACTTTTACCGAGACACCTTCGCTGTTAAAATTTATCGAGCTTGAGAACTTTCTCTCTGATTTATTAGGTATCAGAGTGGATCTGGTTATGAAAGACGCATTGAAAAGAAATATGCGCCGTAATATCATTCGGGAGGCACGACCTGTATGAAGGGAAAAAGAGAATACCTGGACTACATTGAAGATATTAGGGACGCTATTGAAAAAGGAACAGGGTTTATCGGAGAAATGAATTACGATGATTTCCAGAAGGACGAAAAGACGCAGTATGCTTTAATCCGGGTAATTGAAATAATTGGTGAAGCAAGTAAGAAAGTACCGGCAGAAATTAAATCAAATTATCAGTTTATTCCATGGCGGGAAATCAGCGGAATGAGAGATAAACTGATTCATGACTACTTTGGAGTAAATGAAGAAGTAGTCTGGAATACTGCCAAAAACGATTTGCCTCTTCTTAAAACTTACATTGATGAAATAATCCGGGATTACAATAGATAATTGCCATGTGTTAAAACCCATGGCTATGAAACCCGCAACAGTCAGATTCATAGCAGTCATAATACTCTCCCTGCCCTAATCCGTGGAATCCTTTTAATCCGTGATTCAGAAAGATGTGACGGACACAAGCCGGCATTTATGATTCTTAATTTTAATCACTCATGTTACACAAAATTGTCAGAACTATGATTTTTATGATTAAAATGATTAACCATGATTCATTTCATGCTGACTGCGCTGTCATACAGGTCTGAATCACCGATTAAACGGATTTCGCGGATTACACGGATTAAGACGAAGTAGCTGATGATATGCGTTATCATAAGAATCAGTATAATCACACGAATCACAGTTCAGACAATTTACCCGCAACGGCTGAAATTGTCAGAACTATGATTTTTATGATTAAAATGATTAACCATGATTCATTTCATGCTGACTGCGCTGTCATACAGGTCTGAATCACCGATTAAACGGATTTCGCGGATTACACGGATTAAGACGAAGTAGCTGATGATATGCGTTATCATAAGAATCAGTATAATCACACGAATCACAGTTCAGACAATTTACCCGCAACGGCTTCAGTGTCAGGTGCCTTAGGTCATAGTTACATAAAACCGGAACAAAGAGTTTAAGGAAAATGAAAGAAAAATTAAGAAACATAATAATTCAGTACGGGCTGAATACCCTGGATGATAAAAGAAAGTTTGAAGCTGTACTGAGCGATTTGCTGG
>JBAXDX010000115.1:0-6997 GCA_037140715.1 Ignavibacteria bacterium | reverse complement strand
TCATACTCATCTGCGCTTTCTTTGCCTTAATCATAACGTTGCCGGGCTGTGAGTAAGATTATGATTATGAGTAAGATTAAGAATGGGGAAAAAGAGTTGAAATATGCGGTGGACGGCTGCCGATAACCCGAAAACAGCCAAACCGACCATTTCCTCAATCACAAATGCTTCGTTTGGTCCCCACGGAGCATTTACTATATGTCGAACGCTCCGTTTGATGCTCACGGAGCATTTGTTATATGTCGAATGCTCCGTGGGGACCAAACGGAGCATTTCCTTAATACCAAACGGTCGGTTTGGTCCCCACGGAGCATTATTTAAAGAGGAAATGCCTTATTTCACTCTCATTGCTCTTTTAACCTGTTTTATAAGTCCGGCGAATCTCAATTTTTTAATTACCACTTGACAATAAATATGATTCATTATACATTAACGAGCACCAAAATAGAGAATAAGGCAGTTCAGATATTCTATGCAATTTAAATTTAAATTATGCGGGACGGCGGGGGTATAAACCGCCGGTTACAAAGCCGGTTAGTTGTTTGAACAGATATATACCCTGCCTGTATCTTTCATAATTGTACTCTTAATCATAACCATAATCTTATTCCCGGACTGGTATGATTATAATTAAGAGTACGATTATGAAAAATACAGATGAAACTGACAGACTATATTAAAACAGGTTAAGGTTACTCTGATAGATTTATTTTTTATAAAATATTTTTGTTTTGGTTTATATTAAAATATTTTGAAATTATACCAGGAGATAGTAATGTCTGAAACAGCAAAAACAATTCTACTTGTAGAAGACGAAGCAATTATTTCTTTACTCCGTTCTGCGTGGCTGAAGAGAGAAGGTTACAATGTAATCTGCGCTCAAAGTGGTGAAGAAGCAGTTGATACCATATATTCCCAAAAAAGCGTGATTGACCTTATACTAATGGACATTGACCTCGGCGAAGGGATTGACGGCACTCGGGCTTCCGAAATAATTCTCTGTAACTATAATGTCCCTATACTTTTCCTCTCTTCTCATACAGAAAAAGAAATCGTTGAAAAAACTGAGAAAATATCTTCATACGGATATGTAGTTAAAGATTCGACCAATACAGTTTTATTAGCCTCGATGAAAATGGCGTTTAAACTACATAAGGCATATCAGGAGCTGATTGAACATGATTACTGGATTAACGAATCACAGGCAATAGGCCGCGTAGGCAGTTATTTACTTAATTTTTCTACAGGAATCTGGGAAAGTTCGCCCATATTTGATTATATTTTTGGCATAGACAAAACCTATGACAAAAGTGTTGAAGGATGGCTTGCACTTGTTCATCCGAAAGATAAGCAAATGATGAATGAGTATTTCGAACAGATTATTATTAAACATGAAAATTTTGACAAGGACTACAGAATACTCAGACCGAATGACAGTACAATTCTTTGGATGCATGGCAGAGGTGCAGTTACTTATAACGACCAGGGGATTCCTTTAAAAATGGTCGGAACAATTGAGGACATTACTGATAAAAAACTTGCGCGTAAGTCAATAAATGACCTTGCCGAACAGTATAAAGTTCTTTCGAACACTTCGATGGACGGGTATTATCTTGTGGATATGTCTGGTAAAATCCTTGATGTGAATGATTCCTACCTGAAGGTACTTGGTTATTCAAGAGAAGAGTTTTTAACGCTCTCAGTTGCCGATATTGAAGCATTGGAAAATCAGGAGATAATAGAGAACAGAATCAGAAAAATAATAGCACAAGGGTATGACCGTTTTGAATCAAAGCACAGAAGAAAAGACGGAACTATTGTAGAGGTGGAAAACAGCGTAACATTAATGCCTCATGCGGAAAGAATAGCCTGCTTTATGAGGGATATTACCGAAAAAAAAGAAGCAGAAGAAAAGCTCCGGAATGTGGCTAAGGAGAGAGATGTTTTACTGCATGAATTACAGCACAGGATTAAGAATAATCTTACTGCACTGTCGAATCTGCTTGCTATTTCCCAGGAAGGTCTCAGCGAACAGAAAGCAAAGGATATTTTTACGGAAACACAGAACCGCATACGGACAATGACAAGAATATATGAGAATCTTTATAACTCAGCACATCCTGATTCAATTGAACTTGATTCATATATAACAGACCTTGCAGGTGCTTTGGTAAAAACATACAGCCTCAGTCCGGAGAAGGTAGAATTAGTAACAAATCTTGAAAAGGTAATCATTGATTCCAAACGCGCCAGCGCTCTCGGACTAATATTAAACGAACTTCTTTCAAATGCTATGAAATACGCATTCGGCCGTTCTGAGCAGGGTATTATTGAAATTGAACTTAAGCAGAATAATGATAATGTAATTTTGAAAGTAGCTGACAACGGTATTAGTCTGCCGGCGGAATATGATTTTGAGAAAGCAGAGAGTATAGGTCTTAAACTTGTTATGTTGCTGACCGAACAAATAAATGGTCAGGTAATACTTAGTAATAATAATGGGCTGTCGGTAGAAATATCATTCGGAATGAATCCGTTGTCCGGTTTATAACTGATTCAGTTTAAAAAGATTAGTCATGAAATTAAAAAGTCCGGATTGAAAAATTTCAATCCGGACTTTTATATTTTAAAGCAGTCTTATGATTTTCCGCAGGTATTAATATCTGGCAATATATTTATTGTCTCTTTTCTGAAGAGAAGCTGCCTTGTGATTAGTAAATTTAAACCTGCCTATCAGATGCTGGAGATTCAATGCAAGCCTGTTTAAGTCCTCAGTTGATCTTGCAATCTGCTGGGTTCCATTGGCATTTTCATTGGTAACGCTGCTGATGCCTTCGATATTCTGGTAAATCATTTCAGCGGAATTAGACTGTTCTTCAACCGATTTGGCAAGATCTTCGATCATGTGATTTACCTTTTCATTTATATTAAGAATATGATTTAAGGAAGCAGCCACATCCTCGGTTAACTTCATTCCTGTTTCTACAGCACTAACAGCCTGCCCCATGGATTCATCGACTTCCACACTTTCGTTTTGAATTTCTTTAATAGTATTGGCTATTTCCCTGGTAGCTTTAGTAGTGCGTTCAGCAAGTTTCCTGACCTCATCGGCAACGACAGCAAAGCCTCTTCCCTGCTCGCCTGCTCTTGCAGCTTCAATTGCCGCATTCAGAGCCAGTAAATTTGTCTGGTCGGCAATATCATCGATAACCTGGGTAATCTCGCCTATCTGAAGAGTTTTCCGGCCAAGTGCGGTAATTTTTTCGCCTGTCAGCTTTGTTGAAGCTACGATTTTTCTAATACCTTCCTTAGTCTCAGTTACTTTAAGCTGCCCTTTCTTAGCTCCGGCACTTGCAAGCTTTGAGTTATCAGAAGCATCGGTCGCATTTTTGTTGCTCTGAATAATTGTTTTTGTCATCTGCTCAACGGCACCTGCAATTTCGCTGGTTTGCTGTGCCTGTTCATGGCTACCTACTGCCATTTGCTCGGCTGAAGCGGATATTTGACTTGCAGCACTTGCGGTTGCATTAACAGCCTCATCGACTTCAATCATTGCCTGACAAAGCGATTCAGAAACGAGATTTATATTATTCTTAATAAGCGAATGATCACCCTTGTATGAACTTGTAATTCTGGCTGTAAAATCGCCCTGAGCCATTTTCTGGAGTACTTCAATGCCTTCGGCAATCGGCTCTTCAAGCGAGTCCAATGTATTGTTAATCCCTTTGATAACCTCCATGAATTCGCCCTTATGCTTCTCAGGATTAATCCTGAAATCAAGATTGCCATCAACCGAATGCTGGGAGAGAGCCTTGGCATCATTTACCAGATTTTTCAGGCTGGACTTAATAGTCTGAAAGCTTTCGCCGAGCACATCGTTATCAGACAACAAAATAATATCATCTTCAATAAACCCTTCGGCAAAGTGTGCGCCAATTTTAGCGCGTTCTGCCATACTTCTCCGAAGTTTCAAAAGTGCTTTATTAAGCTCGCCTATTTCATCTTCCCTGTTTTTAAGCTCTTCGCCCTGATGTACATCGCCACTGGATAATAGTCTGATATTTGAGATTGACTTATGAAGGTCATTAATTATATTCTTTTTCATGAAAAACATTGATATAAAATATGTAAGCAGAATGGCAATTGCAGCGAGTATGACAGCAATTTCGATCTGGCTATAGAATTCGGAATCCATGTGAGCCAGAGAAAAACGCACGCTGACTATAGCCAGGGGTTCTCCGGTTTTACTGTTATGACAACTGTTGCATAGTTCATCAGCAAGTATTGGTTTAATAGTTGTAAAGACAGGAGTATTATTGAAAATCTCTGTAAATGAGTCAGGTTTGGTACTCATGAACACCGCTCTTTCCTTTTCATCCATTTGTATTTCCGATCCGCTTCTGATTTTATCGGAGGCGTGAATAGAAAGTTCGGCAAGATTCTGAAGATCCTTTGTTTTTTCAATAAATGGCTGAATATCTAAAATACCGTTACCCATCGAAAAAATAAGTGATTTTATAATAATCTGGCTTGTATTATTGGCTTCTTCTTTAGTTGAGTTCATCTGTTGGTTATGCTGAATTGTCAGAAGCGTATAGAGCATTATGCTCAGAGTAATAAGCAGTGTAAGAGCAATTATAATACCTGTTTGTTTTGAGATGGAGATTTTCATTCATGCCTCATAATTCGAATAAATGACTAGTTAATAAAAAAGAAAATACATTTCCAAATATACAAAATTCATACAATTATAATTAAACCGGTTGTTTAAATTAATAAAATGAACAGGAAAAATCCATACTCATTTTACGAAAAATATATAAATTAAGAATTAACAAAAAAGTAATAAAACAGAGTTCGCAACCATTACAGCCATGCTTATTTAAGCAAATAATTACCGGACAGATAGTCAGTTTATTTTTTCAGACCTGTTATCAGGTTTATACTCAGGGTTTTAAGTTGTCATTATGAAAAAGAACCATTACGGGCAGGATTAAAAATTATAAAGTTAAAAATGGACAAAAAAAAGCTGAACTTTAACATTCAGCTGACAGAATATTGCTGACATAACAATTATATGTCGGAACGGCGGGATTTGAACCCGCGACCCCTTGAACCCCATTCAAGTACGCTACCGGGCTGCGCCACGTTCCGATATTTTATTATAATCTGAGCAACAAATATTTCAGGAAATCTTTTATTTCTTCAAGATCTCTCCGGTACAATTCATTAACAGTTACATTCAGCATCACAACTTCAGGAGGTTTTTCCGGCTCAATGACATCAGAGACTCCCAGCCGTTTAATCTCAGGCTCCTTTATTATTTTTTTTGCACCCTCAATCGTGTATTTCTCGTCCTTCAGCAACTTCTTTATTCTAAGGATAACCTGAATATCCTTATTCGTATAAACTCTGTTACCCGCCCTGTTTTTAGAAGGATTAAGTTCATTGAATTCACTTTCCCAGTATCTTAAAATATATTGCTCAAGTCCGGCAATTTTGCTAACCTCGCTGATCGAATAATATAATTTTTTTATTCCCTGTTCTTTCACTTTGTTCTTCTAAAATCTTGCAGAACAAAATAATTATTTAGAAACTCGAATTCAAGAACAGAATAAACTAATGTTGCTAATTTATTAAAAAATAAATAATTACATTGAACTTCTTAAAAGATATTTTCTTTTTTTTTTGATTTTCCGGAATCTGCCGTTTGTTAATTTTAATCAGGTGTCTAAAATCTTCCTGATTAAAAATACAGCAGCCAGATAACCCTTTTCTTTGAAACCCGAAAGATACCCGTTGCATACCGATGCAGTCAGGCAAACCTGCCTGTAACTCTCCCGCGCTGAAAGGTTGGAAAGATGAACCTCTACTTTGGGAATCTTTGACTCATCAAGAGCATCCTTAATGGCGACAGACGTGTGAGCATATCCTCCCGGATTAATAACAAGTCCGTCAAAACAGGTTTCAGCTTTCTGAATTTTGTCAACAAGCTCTCCTTCATGATTCGACTGAAAAAACTCTATGTAATCCTCCGGATATTCCTTCTTAACCAGTAGTTCAATATCCGCGAGAGTTAATGAACCATACCGGCTGTTATCTCTGGAGCCAAGAAGATTCAGGTTTGGACCGTTAAGTATCAGGAACTTCATTTTTCCTCGTTCATTTCATTCATGACTTCGCGAATCCTGGGAGTAAGGTATATCCGGTCGATGCCCAGTTCTTTAAGCGCGGCTGATAAAATCATTATTTTTCTCTGAGTATTCGCCATCTTATTTATAACAATTACCTTTGAATCCCTGAGCAGGCAATAGCCTCCCTTAAAATCCCCTTTTTCGAACCGTATCGTAGAGCCAAGTTCGGAGGACAGGGCTAAAAGTTCTTTTAGTATTTCTTCAAATTCTTTCTCTTTAAGCTTCATTTGTTTTTTTATATCTGAGGGGCTGAAAAACAAATAAAAATATTATTGCACAGTAAGAAAATATCTCAATCAGAGGGAAACTGTTAATTACTTTTATACGCCTGACATACAGAGCTAAAACATCACGTGGTAACATTGTGTTATAGAAAACGTTATAGGCAATTTTATAATCATAAGACATTAAATATAATTCAAAAGGAGCCGTAATGATAACTATCATCATAATGATAAACAGCCATCCTTCTTCTTTAAGTTTTATCTTTGAAGTCAGTATGAATATGGCAAAAGATACAATGAACGAAGTATAAAATGTCATAGTGAACGATACGGCACTGTTCAAGGTGATAAATATTCCGCCAAGATTCTGGTCTGTAACATAAGGTTTAAGAAGTAAATCTTTCGGACCAAATATCTGATACATAAGCAGTATCCGCGAAAAATAACCTCCAAACCATAAGACACAGCTGAGAGCTGCCAGATAAAGAAAAAATTTTGAAAGTTTACCAAGATTTTGCATAATTGAATATCCTTTTTCCAAAAATATAAAAAAAATATGATTATTGCTTCAATAGATAT
>JBAXDX010000114.1:0-7138 GCA_037140715.1 Ignavibacteria bacterium | reverse complement strand
AAAGTGTGATTTTGAGCTGAAATATAAACATCTCAGAAATATGCTGAGTAGTTACGTTTTTTTAGTTATTAAGTCATCTTGAATTATTAAGATAGAACCTGATGGCAATGTTTCAAAAGGAAGTTGATTTTTTTAACCATATTCCACACAGTTCTGTATGTAATTTTATTTAATTTAGCATATTCAGACAGTTTATATTTCAAAATTAGATACTTTATTTTAATATAAATATAAAATATTTTTCAATTTATCCAAAAAATCGACAATAGAATATAAAATAATTAAATATTTTTCTATAAAATCAGCTTGCTATGTTAATACTTTACAGGCTGCTGAAAATCATCGGTTCAGAATATACATTTGTAAGCGGGAGAGGTGTCCGGTACGGCTCTGTTATTGATTTCATGTCAAAGCACACCAGTCTGAAAATATAGTAACCAGCATTTTCATCCGGGTTTTTTATACTCCTGATATTGATCATACTCATAAGCGATTATGATTAAGATTAGGAGTATGATTAAGAAACTTTATAAAAATACACTTAACGAATTTTGTTCTGAATTATAGTGTCTGCCGGCCTGCAGGTATCAGAAGTCTTAAGATAATCAAGCGTGTAATGCAGCCCCCTGCTTTCTTTACGGGTCATTGCGGATTTAATAATTGCGTGTGAACAGGTAATCAGATTACGAAGCTCCAAAATTTCTTCAAACACCTTAGTTTTTTTATACATATCTTCAATTTCAACATAAAGATTATGAATCCTTTTAGCCGCCCGCTCAAGTCTTAGATTGCTTCTTACAATGCCGACATAATCCCACATTACCTGTTTAACTTCGCGGAAACTATGCGATATCATAACCATTTCATCCGCTGAGAGCGTTCCGGATTCATCCCACAGAGGGATCTGAGGAATATTGGCTTTCTTATTTTTTATGTCATTATTAATGTTCTGAGCGGCGCGGTATGAGAATACCAGAGCCTCAAGTAGCGAATTACTTGCCAGTCTGTTTGCGCCATGAACTCCGGTCATTGATACTTCTCCGCAGGCATACAGCCCGATAAGCGATGAGTGCCCGGCAGCATCTGCATATATTCCGCCACAGGCATAATGCGCCGCCGGGACGACTGGTATCATCTCCTTTGTAATATCTATCCCGCGTTCGAGGCAGCGTTCATAGATGTGAGGGAAATGGTCTGTGATTTCTTTACGGTTTCTGTGTGTAATATCGAGATAAACGAAATCATCCCCTCTCTTTTTAAGCTCATTATCGATAGCGCGGGCAACAATATCCCTTGGAGCGAGTTCCTTCCGCGAGTCATATTTAGACATGAACTCATATCCGTCTCTGGTTTTAAGAATCCCCCCGAAACCTCTTACAGCTTCTGAAATCAGAAATGCCGGTTCTGAACCGCCTTTCTGATTATCATTTGAATATAAGGAAGTAGGATGGAATTGTATAAACTCCATATTGGCTATTTTTGCTCCGGCGCGGTATGCCATTGCAAAGCCATCACCGGTTGCTATTAACGGATTGGTTGTATGAAGATAAACCTGTCCGAGTCCGCCCGTAGCCAGAACCGTAAACTTTGCAGTAACAGTTAATACGCTGTTGCTTTTAATATTGAGGATATATGCCCCCCAGCAGTGCCGGTTATGGATTGCTTCCTGCTTAAGCTGGTAAACATTATGTTCGGTTATAAGGTCAATTGAAATATGGTTTTCGAGTATCGTAACATTAGGTTTAGCCCTAACCGCTTCAAGGAGAGCGCGTTCTACCTCACGGCCTGTAAGGTCAGCGACGTGAACAATCCTGTGAATCGAATGACCGCCTTCACGGGCCAGATCGAGCCTGCCTTCTTTGTATGTAAACTTTGCACCAAGCCTGATCAGATCGTTAATCCTTTCCGGACCTTCCGTTACAAGTATTTCCACAGACTTTTGGCTACATAGTCCGGCTCCTGCCGTTAATGTATCTTCAATATGCTTTTCAAACGAATCATTTTTATCGAGTACGGATGCAATTCCGCCCTGCGCAAGATTCGTATTGGAATCTGTTATATTTTTTTTAGTTGTAAGGATAACATTCAGTTCATCATCCAGGCACAAAGTAGCATAAAGTCCGGCAATGCCGCTTCCAATAATCAGTACATCGGTATTCATATTCATATTAAAAATTTATCAGCACATCTTCTAAAGCTTTTATAAACAAACCGGCTTCGGTTAAAGAAGTGATATATGGGGGAAGAAGCCTTGTAACATTTGTATTTATAGCATTTATATTTTTTTTCTCTTCCCTGATATTGTTCTCATAATCAATCCTGAATTTTTTGACAGAACGATTTCCTGGTTACTGTAAAATATTTTCTGATTTGCTTATAATTAACGTTCTAAACTTACCCAAAAATAATTAATGATAAAAGACGGAGAGGGGACCTTTCAATAATTTATCGCGAATACATAATTTGGCAGAAATCAGGCATTATATCCCTGTCAGAGATAAAATCTTGTATGGATGGACATTATATAAACATGATTTATCTGAAACATACAGCAGTTCTGTCTTACTGATAATGCTTTTAATCATAATTATACTCATTTCAGGCAAAATGAGTTTTGAACGGATGTACTATAAATGAAAGGCACCAAGATTTATCCTGAACGGATACAGCAGATAAAACTTAGCATTTCCTTTTGAAAATTCCACAGCGGGCATAGGAAGCTTTATATAATTAAACGTCTGTTTTATCCACCAGTCTGTTCCTCCGCCAAGTTCAGGTATTAACCTGGTTAAATTAATATCAAGCCCGACAATATATCGTCTGACTGACAACTGGTCGGGCGGCCCGTTCGGGTCTGCAATTACTCCGATATCATCGCCTCCATAACCAATTGCAACATTAAGATAAGGCAGCCAGTACTTCTGCTGATTCTTTGGTAATAAATTATAAACATCGACTGACCACCAGAAAGTAGAACTGTTATAATCATCAAGGAAAGTTCTTGGACGCCCGATAACCCCCTTTCCCGTCCATTCAGACGGAACAAACTGCCATTTTGGAGTAACGTACTGTAACACAGGGACGTAATGCTGGGCTAAAAAAAATATCGAACCCATAGCATCAAAATAAAAATCACTTGGGCTGAATCCCCAGTCTTTTGCAAACCCGTCTTCAACTTCCACGTAAGTCTGATACCCAAGTCCCAGGGCACTTCCCCAGATATTAGCCGCATCCCATCCAAAACCGGATAAAGTAAGCCCCTCGGTAATAAAATATGACATAAGGAATGTCCCAAAAGCATGTCCTGCTTTATCCACTTGGAGAGCCGATGTCCAGTCTTCCTGGAAATGGAAACTTCTGCGTGTTCCGCTCCACCAGGCATTTTTCTGACTTTGGTGCAGAACAATCAGCGTCCCGAAATAAAGTCCGCCTGCGATTGCCGCCGGTACCGGTTTAATTTTTGTGTTAACCATTGGAAGTGAGCCATCTATCATGTAACGGCGGTCGGTGGAATACATAAACTTTGACTGAGGGAGATAAACAACGCTTTTTGAGAGACTGTCAGCTACAGACAGCTGATTAACTGAATTCGTACTGTCAGACTGCAGTCCCATGACGGCATTAGCCATCCCCAAAAAAAACAGAAGCAATGCGGTAATTTTATGAGAGTATATATTCATATAAGTACAGTACCAATTAGTATTTGCCAATTTTAAGTGAAATAATCCCATTTAAGCCGGTTAAATCACTCTGCCTGATATTATAATAATCGTCAAACCCCTTAATAATTCTATAACCTATACCCAGATTCAGTTTAAGACAGCCTGAAAGATTAAATTCTGAATTAAGCTGAGGTTCCCAGATAACAAAACTAAGCCCGTAAGGACTGACATTGCTTTTATTCTCCGGAATAAACTTCAGCCCGCCGCCGCCCATAAATAAGACCAGCGACCCATGTATAGTTTTCTCAGAAGGATAAACAAGCTCAAACTCAAGCCCGCCCATGCTCAGTTCCATATTAAATCTGTCGCCTGCCGGATTTGGAGCATAATAACTGTTAACTCTGTTTAACAGCGAATAATACGCACCTCCAATTACGAAAGTCTCATCTATAACCCATCCGCCACGTAAACCTGCAAGCATGGCATACTGATTTAATATACTGCAATTTCTTATTACCGGAGCGATAAAAGCGTTATGTCTTATTTCCTGAGAGAATATGGTTTTATCATCAGACAGAAAGCATAATATTATTATCAGGATTAAAAGCTGTTTTATTTTCATAAAAGTGTTTTATAATAAGATAACGGGTAACTCATAGCCGGTCTGTTTTTCTTCAGAAGTGAAATTTAACCGAGAGCCTCTGAGATTTGGTAACAGGATCGGGTTCAACGCTAAAATCAAACAACTGGGCATCGACATAAGCGTCCAGAAGATTTAATGCGTAGGTGATTCCCATGTAAATGGCAAATAAGTCACGCTGGTCACGGTAGAAATCACGGTTCTGTCTGCTTATATCATCGGTATATCTGCGCGGGTCAGGATTAACAAGAAACAACCGGTAATTATTGTCATTTATATCCTGGTAATAATAATAAAAACCAAGGAAGCCCCATACGATGGGTGCTTTCCAGTAGGAATTATTATATATTTGTCCCCATCCGGGCAGAAGGGCACTTCTAAGTACGGCACCCCAGGGTGATTTTGAGCTGGTAAATACCGTATCGGCGGACTTATGAACTTCATTAACTGATATTGAATCTGTCCGGGCAAACGATACCGCGGAGAGAAACATCAGCAGGCAAAGTATTTTAATTATGTGACTTCCCAATTATCTCAAACATTTCATATAAGCGGTCAAGCTCATCGTTAGAATAAAATTCGATTGTAATTTCCCCTGCGCCATCATTTTTCCGTTTGCAGACAACCTTAGTACCAAATATGTTGCGGAGTTTATCTTCGAGGTCCATTGCTGAGAGGTCCCTGACCTGTTCAGGCTTAACTGAGCCGGTCTTTTGGGCCTGTGCGGAGTCTTCGATCAATTTTTTAACCAGAGCTTCCACTTTACGAACGGACAAGCCTTCGGAAATAATCTTATGAAGTAACCCAATCTGTAACTGCTCACCTGGAACATTTATAAGCGCTCTTGCATGTCCGGCACTAATCTTATTATTTATAATAGCTTCCTGAACTTCAACAGGCAGTTTTAACAGGCGGACAGAGTTAGTAATAGTTGACCTGTCCTTCCCTACCTGCAGGGCTATATCATCCTGAGATAACATACACTCATCCATAAGTCTTCTGTAAGCATGGGCAATTTCAATAGCATTAAGCTTTTCTCTCTGTATATTTTCAATTAAGGCAAGTGCCAGCATTGCCTCTTTTGTATCAACCTTAATAATATAAGCCGCTATTTCCTTGTAACCTATATCTTTGCAGGCACGGAATCTGCGTTCGCCGGATATTAATTCATATTGATTTATGCCTGAACGTCTGACGGTTACAGGCTGAATAAGTCCGTTGGATAGTATAGATTTTTTAAGCTCTTCAAGTGCTTCAGGGTCAAAGACAGTTCTTGGCTGGTAAGGATTGGGTAAAATATTACCGATAGGTATCTTAGCCAGAACATCAATTGCTTGTCCATCGTCAGTTTTTAATTCATTTGATGGAATGGCAATATTACTGTTCGGGATATTCTGATATCCTGGCGAAATTAAGGCTCCAAGTCCGCGGCCAAGTCCGGTTTTCAATTTATTGCTCATTTGTATTATATTTTTGTGTAGTTAAAGTCAAATTACGATCCATCAGTTCAGAGGCAAGTTCTATATAATTTTGTGCACCAACGGATATGGCATCATAGAGTATAACCGGTTTGCTATGACTCGGAGCTTCAGAAATTCTGACATTTCTCTGAATAATAGTGTTATAAACCTTGCTCCCAAAGTATTTGCGCACCTCTTCGGCAACCTGATGAGAAAGTCTCAGCCGCGTATCAAACATTGTAAGAACCACTCCTTCAATAGCGAGGTTTACATTAAAATGTTTTCGTACTATATTAATAGTATTAAGCAACTGTCCCAAACCTTCAAGAGCAAAATATTCGCACTGAACGGGGATAAGAACCGAGGTAGAGGCGGCCAGGGCATTCAGAGTCAGTATATTCAAAGAAGGAGGACAGTCTATAAAAATGTAATCATAGTTATCCTGAATCGACCTGATTGCCCTCTTAAGTATAAATTCTCTGTTATCGATATTTACGAATTCAATCTCCGCACCGACAAGATCAATTGTAGAAGGAAGTATATCGAGAAAAGGCATGTAGGAATTAATGATACAATCTTCTATTTCCTGATGACCAATGAGCGTCTCATATATAGTTTTTTTTCCGCCTGAATAACCAAATCCGGAAGTAGAATTAGCCTGAGGATCAATATCTATGAGTAACGTCTTATTTTCCGCTATTGCAATCGAAGCCGATAAATTAATTGCAGTTGAGGTCTTGCCAACTCCCCCCTTTTGATTCGCAATAGAAATGATTTTTGCCATTAAAAACTATATATATAAATATCATTAAAATAAACTGTCAGAGTATCGGGTATGTGCTTATCATATATAACCAAATAATCGTTATAAAATTAAGCATAATTCTGTATATAAAGAAATTCAGGGGCAGGAAATATTATAAAAAGGTGATGAAAAAAGACTAGATGAACAACTAAAGAATAATTTCCTCGCCAAACCGGAGGATTTTGCAATCCTTATTCATTTCTGTAAGAAGCTTTTTAAATTTATTTGGATCAGCTTCAATGACAGGGAAAGTATTATAGTGCATAGGAATGGCAGTCTTTGGATTAACAAGTTCAACGGCTTTGACAGCATCGGTAATACCCATTGTGAAATTATCGCCTATAGGCAGTAGCATATAATCAATTTTATTCATCTCACCTATGAGTTTCATATCATAAAATAGTCCTGTATCTCCCGTATGATAAATAGTTTTACCATCGGCAATTATTATTATGCCGGCCGGTTCACCGCAATACTGATTATCGGGCATACTTGAGCCATGGTGAGCTATTGTAAACTTAACCCTGCCGAAATCAAAATCATAACCGCCTCCTATATGCATATTATGGGA
>JBAXDX010000113.1:0-7179 GCA_037140715.1 Ignavibacteria bacterium | reverse complement strand
ATATCGTCCCTCTAACGAGACAAGCAATATTTTACTATAAAATTTGCAACTATAAGTTATTAACCATCAATCAATAAGCCGGCTTTAGGGCGGCTGTTCAGTTTATCTATTAAAACATCGTACAATAATACTATAAATAAGATGAAACATATTCTAATTCTGTTCTGCTTATCTGCCATATTAGTCCCAAATATGCTGAGATCACAAAATATTCCGGCAGAATATGCCACAGCTATAAATACATTCAACCAGGAGAATTATTCAGCAGCCTATGAACACTTTACAGAATTTTTAAATTACTACGGCATTGATGATGAACTATCTTCTACTGCCAAATACTATGTGGCTGAATGTCTTTTAAGGCTCAACCAAAAAGATGCCGCTATTTCAGCCTTTAATTTTTTTACCCGGAGATACGTTCTTTCTTCTTTCCGAAACGAAGCTCTTTATAAACTGGGCGCTCTCTATTTTGACAATAAGGAATATGAAAATGCCAGACAGAAGTTTAGGATTCTGGTCAACGATTATCCCGCGAGCGAGTATGCCGGCTCATCGCTTTACCTTATCGGGGACTCCTATGTAAAAGACAACAAACCTGATGAAGCAGTTAACTTTTTTAAGAATGCTATCTCTTCAAAAAAACAGAATAACTATGTAGATAATAGTATCTACTCGCTTGCGAATATTTATGAAAAAACGGGCGATTACAAAACTGCCGCCGCATATTATGACACCTTGCTTGCTTATTACAAGACCAGCTCTCTTGCTCCGCACGCCCAGCTTCGTATAGGACTTTGTTATTTTCAATTAAAGGAATATGACAACGCGACACTCGAACTAAAGGATCCGTTAATTTCCGAGCTTCCGGTAAAACAACTTATTGAAGCCAGATACATGCTTGCTAATTCACATTACAGACTAAAAGAATATAAAGAAGCAAAGGCTACCTTCTCGGGAATATTAAAAGAGAACCCTAAGGGAGAACTGGCAAAGCATATTATTTATGGGCTTGCATGGGTTAATTTCCAGCAGGGTAATTATGACGAGGCTTTTGATAACTTTAACCTGCTTGCCAATCCAAATGAAGATGACACGCTTTCAATTAACTCGCTTTACTGGAGCGCTGAAGCAAAACGATATTCAGGTAAGGAAAAAGAAGCCAGACAGATTTATGACGAATTCATAAGGTCCTATCCTGAAAATCATTTGGTTCCAAAAGTTAAGTTCCAGATGGGCGTAGTTAATTTTAATAATAATAAGGCGGGACAGTCGGAGGAATATCTGTTTATTCCGGCTGAGTCAGATGATGCAGGCATCAAGGCACGTGCTTATATATTATTAGGCGAACTAAAGTTAAACAGGAAAGATTACTTACGGGCAAAGCAATATTTCAGGAATGCCAATGAATTCGAAGCTCAGTCTGCTGACCAGTCAAACCGTGCAGCACTCGGACTTGGCGTATCGGAATATTTCCTCAATCAGTATGATGAAACTATTAAGACATTATCAGGACTTGCCACGCGCGCTCCTCAGTTTGAAAACGATAAGGTTCATTTCTTTATAGCTGAATCATTCTTTGCTAAAAAAGATTATTCAAAAGCATTAAAAGAATATAATCTTGTGGATAATGATAATAAAGAATTAAGTCCTCAGGTTATTTATAGTAAAGCCTATCTGTTTTATAATTTGAAAAATTTCAACGATGCTGCCTACTACTTTGCCGACTTTGTAAAAAAATTCCCGACATCCGGCAATTATAAAGATGCCCGGCTACGTCTTGCAGACAGCTATTACGGACAGAAGAAATATAATGAGGCCGGGAGGATCTACCGCGAAATATTCCTTGCAAGCAATTCTGAAATAAACAGCGATTACGCTTATTATCAGTATGCACAGGCATTGTATAAGGCAGGCAATACGAATGAGGCAGTAAGAGAGTTTTCTAATCTGCAAGAGAAATTCCCTGAGTCAAAGTATGTTTCTGAATCGCAGTATCTGATTGGCTGGATATATTTTCAGAAAGGTAATTTTCATGAATCGATTAAGAATTACCAGAAGTTAATCGCAAAATATCCTTCAGCGGGTATTGTACCGGTAACCTTAAACTCAATTGGCAACGCATTCTTTAATCTCGGGCGGTATGACTCATCAATAGCTTATTACAATAAAGTAATTTCTGAATTCCCGTCAAGTAATTATGTATTCGATGCTATTTCGGGCATAAAGGATTGTTATATAGTAAGCGAAAAGCCGGAGCGGGCTGTTGCTGTTATTGATAATTATATTGCGAAGAACCCTAAATCAGGATTTACTGATCAGATATTATTCAAAAAAGGGGAAATTTACTACAGTCAGCGCGATTATGAAAAAGCAAAGCAAAGCTATAAGGAATTCATTGCTGCATATCCGGAAAGCCGGCTTGACGATGACGCTTATTACTGGATAGGAAAAAGTGCATCTAACCTTGGTCAGAATGAAGAGGCATTATATAATTTCAATCTTGTATTCAACAGTTCACTTAATTCAGAGATTGGTATATCTTCCGTACTTGAAATAGGCAGGATACATACCGATTTAAAGAATTATGATAATGCAATTAAGGTTTATTCAATTGCTATAGATAAGCTGCCACCTGAATCCCCCAAGTTAGCTGAAATCACGTTTAACCGTGCAATGGTTTACACTACAAAAGGTGATATGAACCATGGCTATGAGGATTTTAACTACATTGTGCAGTACTATTCAAATTCAGTCTTTTCTTCCAATGCAAAGTTTGAAGTCGGTCTGATAGAGTTATCGCGAAATAACTTTGAAGTATGCGACCCGCTGTTTAAGGAATTATCAGAAAACAGGACAGATGAACTTGGAGCAAAGGCGCAGTATTATTATGGAGTTTCTTTATTTAATCAAAATAAAACGGACGATGCTATTACGGCTCTGGTCAGAGTGAAATTTGTTTTCTCAGGCTTTGACCAGTGGCTGACCAGCTCTTTTCTGAAACTCGGCGGGTGTTATGAAAAAAAAGGAGACAAGGAAAAGGCAAAGGAGATGTATAAAACAGTCCTGACGCGTCACAAAGGAGATAATTATGGAGTTGAAGCACGGAATAAACTGAAGGATCTCGAATGATAAAAAAAATATTGATGTTAATTTTAATTCCTGTAGCTTTAACAGCTCAGGAACATAAACAGAATCAACAAAGCGTTGAGCTTCCTGAATTTGTTATCACAGGAGTTGAAAGAATAAGCCTGCCAGCCGTAAGCAAGCCAAAGGCTGAACTTATAAGTACGCTTTCAAATGAGTTTTTTAAACCTCAATATTCGCCGGAAGAGTTGCAAATCACCGAGCTTTCCAATCCTATTCGTAAAGACATCACCTTTGTAAATAATGTAAAAAAATATAATGGCAGACTGACCTTAGGCGCGGGAATCTATACGATGCCTATGGGTGAACTGGTTTATGGAAACAACTTTGACAGCGGGCTGTTAACCGGCAGGCTGTGGGGATTGAACCAGATGTCTTATGAGGGGGATAATTCAGGTTATAATACTTCCGGTATCGAACTGAAGAGTTCTTTTTTCAAGAGTCATTCCTCAGGTTTTTTGCCTGGCACAAAGCTTACACTTGGCGGAGATTATCTGAGAGAAGCCTATAGATTTTTTAAATCAGTACAGCCTGATATTCAACGAGACATATATAAGGGCAATATTAACTTCGGACTTGATAATTTATCAATAGAAAATTTTAAGTTTGGCGCATTTATAAATGAAAGATTTTTCGAAGCCAAAGACATTGCCTTTACTGAAAATACATTTAATGCCAAAGGATTTATTGAAACCGGATTTAACGGCTATACGTTTGGCTTTAAGACAAATTACATTAATCAGAATATACAAAATCCTGTCAGCCTGTATTTCGGTTTCTGGGAAAATTCCATTTATATAAAACTTAAACCGTTTGATGACATTCAGGCTGGCGGTGGAATTTATCTTGCAGGTACAGGTTCTGATAAAACCCCTCTCTTCTTTGGAAATGTTATCATTAAAATAAATGATAAATTATCATTCCTTGTCGAGATGAACCCCTGTTCAGAATTTACAACCATTGCCGATTTAATTCATATAAACAGATACCTTAACAAAGACTCGGTACAAAAGAATATATTTACTGATAATAAGCTTAATATAAAAGCCGCGCTGAAATATGAATATGAAACATATTTTGAAATTGACGGCGGATTCAGGGTAGCGGAATTTAATAACTTTATTTACTTTACTGAGAATACAGTTCAGGAAGGAAGATTTGATGTTAAGACAACTTCAGCAAAAAGATTCAGCGGGTTTGTGAATCTTTTATTTCATCCGGGTCCTTACGGGATTTTTTATGGCAACCTTGAAATTCAAAATATCAAAGACAAAGATGGCTGGATAATCCCTTATAATTCGAATATCCATTCAAGCCTGTCTTATGAATTAAATTTTAAGTCCGGGCTTAATATACTCAGCTCTTTCGAATTTTACAGCAGTGCTTATACTGACCTTACAAATACACATAAGCTTAACGCTTATGCTGATCTCAGGCTGAGACCCGGATATGAAGCGATGAAGAATTTGAATATCTTTACGGAGTTCTCCAATATCCTGAATCAGGAAAACTGCAAATGGGGTTCTTACAAGGAAAAACGGCGCGATGTGGTTATCGGTATCGATTATAAATTCTAAGATGATACAAAGTCAGGATTTCTTTAGGGACATGTTTTAAGTGAAAATATTATTATTTTCAGGACAATACTTTATTTTATAGTTGGATTCAATAACGGCAAGATGACAAGGGAAGAATTAATTAAGAAAATTGGGAATGTAATGGGTGCTTCTGATAAGGAGCAAACCATTGCGTTTGATATTTTCCTGCAGATGATAACTGAAAAGCTAAAAGTAGATGAATCAATCAAAATTCCGGACGTTGGCATATTTCAGCTAAATAAAAAACAGCCTGAAGCCCACAGCACAGCGTTTCATGATTCAGCTCCTGCTTATGATATTAACTTTGTCCCGCTTCAGTATAATAAAGATAATGTTGAACAAGTATTGGTTTTTGATACATCAAAAAAAGAAAATGAATCAGATTTTAGTGATGATATCTTTAGCCCAAGCGTGGACAAGCCTCTCATTCCTATGACAGATTCTAAAAAAAATGAATCCCTTATGCAGTCCCCCTACGTTATGATGCAAAGGAAATATGAAGACAAGGCGGGCGGGATACTCTCGCAATCAGTACTGCTTGATGATTTTAAGATTGATAAACTCCCCGAAGAAAACCTTTCTGAAAACACAGATAACGATTATACTTTAGAGCCTGACCCTTTCACAAACCAGGATTATGCCGAACCTGAAGAACCGGAATTGGATAAAACCAAAGAAGATGAACTCTTAAAGCATGGTTCCAGGGATGGAATTGAGTTTGTTCCTTCAGATGAACTTAATCAACTGGTTACTGAAGAAGATGACGAGATAAAAATTAACAATGAAAATGATGACTCGGCAGATATAGATAAATATGCCGATCTTCTGATGAATGAGGATAAAGATACTGAGCCTTTCGACCAGGAAAATCCAAACGAGTTTGATGAGCAGGAGGAAGTGGACGAAAAGCTTGGGAGGCTTATTGATATTGAAGACGTGGCCGGGGAATCATCATCGGACATGATTGAGGACCAGCTCTCTGTTATTGATGATAATGAAGAGCAGGATTTTGACCAAACGTCAGGCGAAGAGACAGAAGATCCTGAATATACGGAGCAACCTATTAATGAGCCTGACTCACCTGAGGATGACCATGAACAGGAAAAGAATAAAATAAAAGATAAGTTCTCAACTATCTTCTGGTTTGTTCTTACAGCTTTTTTACTTATCAGTTCAGCCGGAGCCTACTACTTTTTATTCTATAAAAAGAACCATGAAAAAATGGATAATGAAGCCGCTCAAACCAAGGCTGCCATTGTATATGAAATAAAGCCGGAAATAATTGAGCGTTCAGATAATATTTCGGTAACTCCTTTTGTTAAGAGCAGCGAGCCTGAAATAAAAACCCCGGAACCGGTAGCTGAAGTTAAACACGAGGAAGCTAAGGTAACAGATGTAAAAAAAGAGTTAAAAAAGGAAGAACCGAAGAAAGAGACAGCTAATAAGGGAATTCCGGCTGCAAAAGAAAACAAAACTAAGAATACTTCTGTAAAAGAGTCTCCGGCCACTAATAATTCTAAATTTAAGCCAGACGGAATATTAACCACAAAACACAATACGATACCCGATAATAAAGAGTTAATAAAACCAAACAAATCCGGCAGTACGGTTAATCAGTCTAAAGAAAAAGTACATGTAGAAAAAACACTGACAGAGACTGTAAAATCAGATAAACATGCTCCCAAAAAGGAAGAAGCAAAACCGAAGGAAACCACTTCACCTGATAATTTGGCTTCTGATAAAACTAAAGAAAAAGCTTTTTCAAGTCTGATAAGAAACGACAGTAAAAACCAGATAGTTAAACCATATATCTTCTCTGATGGCAACAGATATACAATACAGGAATCATCCTGGCAGAAAATAGACAAGGCGGGAGCTGAGGTTAAACGTTACAAGGCAAAAGGCTATGATTCATATATGGTCAAATATATTAATAAGAATAATGTTCCCTGGTATCGTGTAAGAATTGGCGACTTTGCCACACTTGACGAAGCTGAAAAAGTACTTCAGAAAATACAGGGCAGATCTGACATCCCGGTTAGTCAGGCTAAAGAAAAAGCACATATAGAAAAAACGCTGGCAGAAGCTGTAAAATTAGATGAACCCGCTCAAAAAAAGGAAGAGGTTTCAAAGATAAAGCCGAAGGAAACTCCGCCTGATAATCCAGCTTCTGATAAAACTGAAGAAAAAGCTTTTACAAGTATGATAAGAAACGACAACAAAGACCGGATGGTTGAGCCATATATCTTCTCTGATGGTAACAGATATACAGTACAGAAATCATCCTGGCAGAAAATAGACAGAGCGGGAGCCGAAGTTAAACGTTACATAGCAAAGGGCTATGATTCATATATGATAAAATATATGACCAAGAAAGATGTTCCCTGGTATCGCGTAAGAATTGGCGACTTTGCCACACTTGCCGAAGCTGAAAAAG
>JBAXDX010000112.1:0-7391 GCA_037140715.1 Ignavibacteria bacterium | reverse complement strand
ATTCTCTGTGGCTGGGGGAAATTACAATAACGCAGTTATAATCCTTCCCTGCAATTTTATTATACGCAAATGCAGCTGTGATACCCGAATAAGCATATCCGGCATGAGGAGCGATAAGTGCAAAAATCTTTTCATCACCGGATTTTGATTTCGTTGCTTCAAACAGAAGTTCCAGTGTATGGCGGAGCTGTGCTTCCTGTGCAGGATAGAATGTTCCGGCTACAGCTTCGGGTCTAATTACCTGCATCACGCCGGCTCCTGATTTCTTTTTCAGAAAAAACTGTCGCTGTAAAGAGGCTTATTTTTAGTTCCTGCTCCTTCCACCGCATTGATGGCAGTCCTGCTTTCCGGCATAGAGCGGTCAGGAATTGTTCTTTATTCATATTATGTTCTATGGGAACCTGCGGAAGCAACAAACCCCTGTGTCCCGAGTCATCGAGTATTACACCATGTATGCCGAGTATAATATCGTCATAGCTGTTCATCTTAAACGGCGGGGAGAGTATGGAGATTTCAATATCAATCGTGTCAAGCTCTGGTTCCCGCAATTCAGGGAAGCGGGGGTCTTCAAATGAAGCTTTTACAGCCACGCGTCTTATTGTATCAATCAGTAAATCATCTGAAATAATATAACCGATACAGCCCCTCAGCTCGCCTTTTTTTGTCAGCGTAACAAAAGCTCCGGCTTTAAGCTTAAGCGACGGGTATGTTTCGAGATCAACCGGAATAAAATCCCTGCGACTGAATGAGCAGTTTATAGCATCACGGGCAATTGCCAGAAGTATTTCCTTTTCGTTGTCGGATAATTCCATAATTAAACTCCTTATTGCTCTTGTTCAATCGAATAAACAAGCAGATTAGTTTTCTCTTTTAGAATAAACACCAGATTATCTTTCATGAAAAACGAGTCGGGGACAAAAGCTTTTGCCTCCGAGTTAAGAATATGCTCAAAAACCTTTTTATTCTTATGTAAGTCATACGCGATAAACCGGTTAATGAGATTTCCTTTCGAAATCTTTGTATAATAGTTAAACATCAGCAGTTCCTGATAAATTGCATATTCGAGACTGCCGGCTATTTCAAAGCCATCGGAATAACTGTGAATTATTGACTTCGCAGCCTTATCAAGTGCAACGCCGTCATGAAATCTATCGGGGAATAAATAGTCCTTGTACTGGTCGGCGCTCTGCGAATTTCTTTGAAGTATATCAATTTCCATCGGGTCATTGCCAAGCTCTTCAACAAGTTCGCCTGTAAGATAATCAAAAGCGAAATAACTTTTGCCATTGAATTCGGAGCGGAACATACAGACCTTATCATCATAAATGAACAGGAAAGAATACCTGTCATTCTCCCAGAGTACTTGCTGCGTTTTGATATCGAGAGCTATAACATGTTTATGCTCCGGCATATCAGGTTTAACAAACTTATGGAAATATATAATATCCTTATAAATAACCTCGATCCCCACCCAGAATGTTTCTTTAAGCTGATAATTACGAAAAATATCCTTGCCGGTTGCGGCATCGAGGCAGTTAAAGTACACCTGTTTCTGTTCAGTATCGCGGTCTTCAACGATTAGCTTATTAGTATCCGACAAGAGCAGCCGCCACAGCTGACGGTTATTCGTGTAGGTGTATCTATGTGTAACAGTCATTTTTATTTCTTCCTTTATCTTCCAATCATTGCATAAGTGTTATTAACTCATTTTACATAAAATTCATCCTGGGCTATGATTTGTGTGATTCTTTTAGTTTATATGATAACGCAATCAGAATGAAATGAATCATAGTTAATCATTTAGTCATAAGAACCATAATTCTGACATGTTTGATAGCATGAGTTATTACATTAAATTTATTTCAGTCGTAAATATATATGTTTATTTTGAAATATTTTTCATTAAATTAAAAGTGTTACTTTATAATATTATGTTTTCATTCAGTCGCTAATAAAACAGATAACTAAAATAATGGAGACCTCCGAAGATGATTACTTCACCCGATAATTCAACTGGCCTGACTGAAGAAGAGCTAAGCCATACCGATAAGATAATTGGTATTATTGTCAGTCCGGTTAAAACATTTGAAAATATTGCAAGATATCCTCCGCGCGGGATAGACTGGATTATGCCGATTATAATAACAATACTGTTTGCTGTTATCTCAAACTTCGTTATTATGAATAATCCAAATATCAGGTATGAAGTATTACAAAAACAAATGGCGCAGCTTGAAAAGAACTTTAACAGCATGGTTGAAAAAGGACAAATGTCCCGCGAACAGGCCAATGAACAGACTGATAAGATAAAAGAGAGAATTGATGCAAGCGCGGGTATCGGAGCAAGGGTTAGTCAGATTGTTTCTACCATATTTGTTGTCTTTATTACATTCTTTATTATTTCGGGAGTTTACTTTCTTTTCGTCAGGTTTGTTTTCGGAGATGATGGCAGTTATCAGTCGGCAATGGTCGCCAGCGGACTTCCTTATTATATTGGTATTATTGCTATTTTAATCATGACAATAACTTCGCTTATTTTGGAACGCTTCGTTTCCGGTACAAGTGTGGCAGCTTTCATGGGAAAGGATGTGGCTACGCTTACAGGTTTTATTTTAAGGAAACTGGACGTAATGATAATCTGGTCACTGGCTGTTACAGGTATTGGCTTTGCTAAAATGTTCAGGGCAGATTCAGTTAATAAATATATTGCTGTGATGTTTGCTATCTGGATTGCATGGGGTATGATTACTTTTTTCATAGCTTCTGCCGTTCCAATGCTTAGTTTCCTTGCAATGTAACAGGATTTATATTATAACGCTAATTGTCCGGTATTCAGGAATGTATATGCACAAACTTCTACTTCTATTATTTATTCTTTCCTGCGCACCTTTAACAGCTCAGGAAGTCAGCGTTACAGATTATAAGGTGCCGGTTAGTAAAGCCACGACATTCCGCGCAAATGGTTTCTGGAACTGGTCGCAGGTTGGCGACAGCATTTCAGGCAACACAGCAACCGCTACGGTAGTTTATAGAAAGTTTTATACATCGTTGCCATTCGCATGGTTCATTAACATTGACGCAACAGGCGCGGTTGATGCAGGAAAGAAAAACTATGACATTAAGTTTGACGGCAGCATTAGAAAATATATCTGGGATCGTAATGACTGGTTTGGCTTTTCAAGATTAAGAACTGAAAGAGCCATCGACTATACCCGCATTGCCTCAGACTTTACTGTCGGCGCAGGCTACGGACGTTACATCAATGCTACGGCGCTTGCCAAAGCTGTTAGAATTGAAGAGCATTTCGTGGAGGAAAGATTAACAAAAGGCCGCTTTACTAAAGAAGCCCTTATAAAGATTGCAAATATCATTGAGCGACAGGAGGAATATATTAACCTCTACGGAGCCGGCGTTTATGAGACGCAGTGGTTTAATGACATCGAGCGGGAGATGATATCGTCCGGTTCGCTTAAAGGATCTTATGTCGGCTCAATCGGAATCCTTAGAATGCGCCAGGTTTTATTCGGAATAAATGAGAAGGTAAACGAACGTTATTATGGCTGGGATATATCGGCGGGAGCTTTATTCCCTATAACCGCGCGCGACACATCATCGACCGGTTCGCCTAATCTTGCAGTTACAGGCAGATACTCGTTCCCGTTTAACTGGTCAACTCAGATAAATATTAACGGAGAAATTTCTACACCAATTGATACTTTGTTTGTCCGTCAGATTCTGGCAACAACCAGCGTGGACTTTATTTTTGAATTAAGCAACCGGATAAATCTTCTCGCGGGTTACCGCTTCGGCATATTAAAGCCAGACGCAGGCGCATCATACGTGGACAATCTGATTAATCTTTCATTCCTGTTCTATGTTGAGAATAATATATATTTAGGCATAAATGCAGCTTACGAAAAACTCGCCCGTTCACCCAAGAGATTATCCACGAGCGTAACTCTGTCCTACAACCTGTATTAAACCCTCTCTCTCATTAATAATCTGTTCATAGTCCTGATTATACTCTCCTTACCCGGGTATTATGATAAAGATTCCGGCATTATCTTATCTTTATCGCTATCGTCCGCGCTCTTTTCAACCCTTTCACGAAAAAGCTGACCTATCTCCGCACCAATAATAAAAATTATGCAGGAATAATAAACCCAGAATCCAAGCACTACAAGCAGAGCGTAAGTCCCGTAGATTTTATTCATGGAAGATATATGACCTATATAATATCCAAATGCCCTCTTCGCCAGTTCCCAGAGCAGAGCAGCAGATAAAGCGCTGACAGATTTGACTTTATTGCCCAGCATTGTATAAGGGATTAATGAATAGAAAGTAAGAAAAGTAATGAAGATGATTAAAAAGGAGACAGATGAAATCATCAGATGCTCAAGAACTCCAAGTTTAATAAAACTTAAGAACGGGATATTTATCGTGTAGTTTTTTATAATATCAATGGCGGGCAGTAAGAACGTGGATATCATAACCAGCACAATTATAATAATCACCATAGCAAAATCGCGCAGTTTGCCTATTATCGCGCTTTTCTCTTCTCTTTTGTGATATGTAAAAACCTTGTTAAGTATAGTCCGCATACTGCTGAACAAACCGCTCGCCGCAAAGAATAAACCGAAAGCTCCGATATATCCGGCGGCGCTTTTATATTCAACCACTTCCTGGATGCGTGAGAAGACAATCTCTTTGGCATAACTGGCATATTCTTCGTATGGTACAACTGTGTCGATAAAGGTCATTATCTGATCCTTAACTGAACTGAACTCCAGTATGCTGCCGAGTACGGAAATTAAGATAAGAAGAAAAGGTACAATACAGACAAACAGCGAGAAAGCCAGTCCGCCCCCATAAAGGAATATATGATGTTCATCCATCCTTTCATATAGTCCGCCGATGTAATGTCTGGCAAACGATCTGACCCGGTGATGTCTTGGGTGTAATAAAACTGACTTTATTTTATTTATATGCTCAGAGAATAACATTCATTATCTTCGATATTGAATTAAAATAGAGGTCTGATAATTTATTCAGTTCAAATTCATACCTGCCGTTAACCTTTAGAGAAGCTCCGCCCGTTTTGCCAAGCAACATAAAAGGAATGTTTGCGACTTTAAGTCCGGCTTCAACAGCTTCTTTATTTTCCTGAATTATGGATATAATTATTCTCGACTGTGATTCTGAAAAGAATGAGAAATCCTCTCTTGTCCTGACGGGAATAGTTACATCTGCGCCCACAGGATTCTCTTCATTTATTATACAGCATTCCGCAACTGCCGTTAAGATTCCTCCGTCCGATACATCATGGGCGGACCTGACAAGCTTCTTATCAATTAACATCAGGAGTGCTGTCTGCAGGTCTTTTTCTTTCTTAAGGTCTATCTTAGGACAATCCCCGGTTACTGCGTTATGAATAAGCTGAACATATTCACTCCCGCCCATTTCTTCATTATCTTCGCCAAGAAGATAAACAATATCATTTTCATCTTTAAAGAAAGATGTTGTAATGTTCTCAAGATTTTCGATTAGTCCCACCATCCCGATAACCGGAGTAGGATAAACTGATGTTTCCGGCGATTCATTATAAAAGCTTACATTTCCCCCTGTAACCGGAGTTTCAAAATATCGGCAGGCTTCGCCCATGCCTTCGATTGCCTGCTTGAATTGCCAGTATATCTCAGGCTTATAAGGATTGCCGAAATTAAGGCAGTTAGTAATTGCAAGAGGAACGCCGCCGGAACAAACGACATTACGCGCTGATTCAGCAACGGCTATCTTTGTACCTTCCTTTGGGTTAAGGTAAACATATTTACCGTTGCAGTCGGTCTTAACCGCCAAAGCCTTATTGGTTCCCTTTACATAAACTACAGCCGAGTCGCAGCCCGGGCCTACAATCGTATTTGTACGAACCATTGAGTCATATTGCTCATAAACCCATTTCTTCGAAGCAATGTTTGGGCATGAGATTATCTTCTCAAATATTTCCTGAATATTCCCAGGCTCCGGCAAAGAACTAAAATCAAAGTTTCTTGTAGTTTTCAGATACTCAGGCTCTTTTGTTTCGCGGATATAAACAGGAGCGCCACCGCCAAGCACAAGGTCAAACGATGGGAACTTAACCTTATTCTCTCCCTGGTAATCGATGTCAAGCTGCCCGTCGCTTGTTACATAGCCGACAGTTTCACAATTTAAATCCCACTTATCGAAGACAGCCTTCACCTTATCTTCAAATCCCTTCTTTACGCAGACAAGCATTCTTTCCTGACTTTCAGAAAGCATAATTTCATAAGCCGTCATACCTTTTTCTCTTAAAGGAACCCTGCTTAGGTCTATCTTCATGCCCGACTCTCCCTTTGCACTCATCTCTGAAGTCGAACAGGAGATGCCGGCGGCTCCCATGTCCTGAATGCCAACCAGCCATCCGCCCCGGATAATTTCAAGCGTTGCCTCAAGCAACAGCTTCTCGGTAAACGGATCGCCGGCCTGCACGGAAGGCCGCTTAGCTTCGGATTTCTCAGATATTTCCTCAGAAGCAAACGTTGCCCCGTGTATCCCGTCTCTGCCTGTAGATGAGCCGACAATCATTATCGGATTCCCTTCTCCCTTTGCTGTGGCGGAAGCTACATCTCCGATTTTTACAATTCCTACGGCCATAGCGTTAACAAGAGGATTTCCCTTATACGCATTATCAAAATAAACCTCGCCGGCAACGGTCGGTACTCCGAAACAGTTGCCATAGTCGGCAATACCACTTACTACACCGTCAAAAAGGAAACGGGTTCTTGCTTCATCGAGAGAACCGAAGCGAAGTGAATTAAGCGATGCAATTGGACGGGCACCCATAGTAAAAATATCGCGGAGAATGCCACCCACGCCTGTTGCTGCGCCCTGATAAGGTTCAACCGCCGAGGGATGATTATGACTTTCGATCTTAAAAGCCACAGCCAGACCATCGCCAATATCGACCAGACCTGCATTTTCTTCACCCGCGCCGACTAAAAGACGTCCGCCGCTGCGGGGAAGCGTTTTAAGTAGAGCAATTGAATTTTTATAACTGCAGTGCTCGCTCCACATTACGCTTACAACGCCAAGCTCTGTATAATTAGGTGTTCTGCCAAGTATTTTACATACTTTTTCAAATTCATCTTTTGTCAGTCCGTGCTCAAGGGCCGATTCCAATGTAACATCGGGTTCTATCATGCTTTATTCCGGTTTAGTTTATAGTTAAGGAAATCTAATGAGTAAATATAACATTTTTATCCAAGCTTTACAGCCTCATTTTCATGTTACAGGTTTTGATTGGGAATGTAAATATTTTTGTGTAAATAAGTAAAGAAATTCAAAGAGAAGAAATGCATTATCCGGTTGCAGGC
>JBAXDX010000111.1:0-7482 GCA_037140715.1 Ignavibacteria bacterium | reverse complement strand
GAGTCGGCTTTGACACTAAAAGAGTCAACGCCGACACTAAAAGAGTCGGCTTTGATACTAAAAGAGTCAACGCCGACACTAAAAGAGTCGGCTTTGACACTAAAAGAGTCAACGCCGACACTAAAAGAGTCGGCTTTGACACTAAAAGAGTCAACGCCGACACTAAAAGAGTCGGCTTTGATACTAAAAGAGTCAACGCCGACACTAAAAGAGTCGGCTTTGACACTAAAAGAGTCAACGCCGACACTAAAAGAGTCGGCTTTGATACTAAAAGAGTCAACGCCGACTCTTTTAGTGTCGATTTCAATTTTTATTGTTTTCTCATTTATATGACATAAGCCGATAAGTACCCGGTTTTCCTGCTTTTGCCAATTTGGGAAGCTTTTGCCTCACAATTCCGGCAGGAAAAATAGAAGTTAATATTATCAGTTTCGATATTTATAATTGTCTTTAACTTTTTTATTAAATAAGCCAGTTCTTTTTCGGTTATGTCTGTTTCGAATACTGAATACTGCACCCTGTGTCCGTAATCCTTTAAGAGTTTGTGTACCCGGCAGCGCCTCTTATCTTCCACAATATCATAAGTGATAATATACATGCTTTAAGCTACTTCCGTCTTCAGTCCGTGGTTTCTTATATACTTGACAACCTCTCCTGTTACCGAAACAATCTTTTTTAATAATTCATTGTCATCAGCATAAATGAGATTGTTCCAGTTTAACAGATATTTTTTTAACGCCGCGTTATTTAATAAAAATTTGTAATTCCCTTCTTCCCTGAAATCCTTTCTGGTTATAATACTCAGATTCGCCAGGTTTAACACAAATTTATCAACAACTGGTCTGAACCCCTCCAGAATATCCAGCGTTATTGAAGGTCTGGCATAATCCGGTCTGTGTAAAAACCCGGCGTAAACATCCAGTCCGGAAGCAGCACATATTCCATTAATTAAATTCTGCATTAACGTGTAGCCCAGACTTAACATTGCATTGGCTTCATCCTCAGGCGGATGTTTACTTCGCCCGGCAAACAAAATTTCCCCTTTAAACAACTGTGAATAATAATGAAAATGCGCCCTTGAAGCTGCTCCTTCATATCCCAGCAGTTCATCATATTGTTCAGCTTCCCGAATTTTCTCACGGGTTTCTTCAAGTTCACGCTTAATTTCATATTGATTTGCAAACTCACTTTTCTGCCGGCAATGCCTGTAAAACTCCTCCATGGCTTCAATCTTTTTTAACAGCATAAACTTTGCAGCTTCAAGACACGCATTTTCATTGCATACTATATGATATTGCTCCAGCCTTAAATCAATATTTTTATTCAATGGCGGCAAAAATTGTCCTTTCATTTTTCCATTGAAATATAAATATGTTACCGTTATACCTTCTTCGCCTATTAACGCAAGTGCCTGCGTGCTTACCTGAATGTTTCCAAATATAATTACCGATTCTGTCTGCCGTGCCTGAATTTCGAATAATTCAATGTTATCCTTCTCCACATACAAACGTCTCGATTCTCTTTTTAATGTTGCTCCCTGAGTCGTTAAATATATAACTGCCATTACAGCCTCCTCAATTTTTTAATCTGATGCCGAAAATAGTGTATATGATAATTTTCTTAATCTTACTCATAATCATAATCGCTTCAGGAAAAAATTAGTATGATTAAGAATATGATTAACAGGGGAATCTGTCATACACCCGTTTAAATTATAATTTCTTCTTTAGTTATTAAGAGAAGGGAAAGAGAATATTTTCCAGCGGAGTATTATTCTTTTTGAGAGAATTATTTTAAGCGATTTGCAGTAAGGAATTGCGGGAATACTGAATTTGCTTTACCTGCCGGGGAGTATCTAATAGTAATTTCTGAATCTTACAAAATTAAACCTGATAATCTCAGTCCCGTCTGACTGTTCCACAACTTCTCTTTTGGAAGTTGAAGCTACCGAAAGGATACCTTTTTCCCTGAGCATATTAATAAGAATATAAGAAAAATTAAATTCGCCCATCAGATGAACGGCATTAATCTGTCCGCCGGCCCGGCTGAGAAGGCTTTCAATCAACAAAAGATATTTACCGGCTGATTCTCTTACCTGTTCAGTTGCAGCTTCCGGGTCAATCTCAGGGAACTGAATATCGCTGATGCCACCAAACTGAGTAACAGCCACATCCGTCTGCGTCCGGTTCCACTTGCTACATGGATGATTGGATAAATTTATAAGCATAATATTAACAGATTTTTAATGTGTGAAGAAACGTAATTAAAGCACAAAATCAGGGGAATAACTTTCTCATTAACCTTCCGGTAAGTTTTCCAAAAAGCCGCCGTTCAGCTCTCTGAACTACTTTCCCCTTTTGTATCGCGTTTACATCTCCCAGAATTTTTGCAAGGGAATATAACACAGAACGAATTTTATTTATCGACATGATTTAATCCTTTATTGAATTGAATTTATTTTACATTGATTATGAGAATATACATTGTTTTTACCGGACATTTCAGCGCTGCGTTTCGTCATGCGTTCCAACCTCGGTTAATAATAGAAATTGTTCTTGAACAATACAGTTTATTCTTATTCCCTTGTTAACTCTGAAGTGAAATACGGGTCTGCCATTATGAGGAGGTTTATTCACTAAAGGAGAAAATTGAAGTCCTCCGTTTGTTAATGATTTAATATTGCCTCTGGCTTCTTCGAATTTAACGGATACATCGGCTATTGTCTCGATTAAATCAATTCTTTTTCTCTTGTCGCGCTCGTCCCTGAATTCCTTTATAAACTTATTTTCATACTTTATACACGGCAGCTTAGGCGGCTGCTCAAACAAATCTGATTTAATCCGATCCCACAAAGCTTTTCCCCACATTGAGAACATCACATTTCCTTCAATTACATCAAAAACTGCTTCCGGATAATCCTTAAACTTATTTTCAGAGTATATTTTATTTGCGTTCAGCGATAATAAATCTTCTTTATAATCTTCAAAAAAACGAGTGTCAATCTTTATCGGCAGTCTTGGAACCTCAATTAGTTCTACCTGCTTTGATTCAAAGATGTATGATATTTTCGCTTCATAGAGCATGGCAATAATGTTCATATATCCCTGCAATGCTTTAAACCCGCCGGTAAGATTAAAAATAATCTGATATCCGCTCTGTTTGTACCCCGGCAAAGTATCTCCGCACCATTTCGATAATTCCTTAATTCCTTCACTGAATGACGCTTTATCCCTGGTATTTAAGTTAGTTATCTTAATTACTTCAACATGTGTAAATTTGGCATTCAGATATTCCTTTACAAGCAGCGCAGATTTTTCCCCCTGCAGCGTATCGGTTGAAATCAAAAAATGCATATCTTTCGACTGGTCAGGTAATTCGCTGCCGTATAATGCAAATATACCGTTAAGTTCAGCCGAAGCACTCCTTGGACTGTCTTTAATGGCTTTACCGGCTTTGGTATAGAGCCTGTCTATTAGTTCTCTGTATTCCTCAGGGTACTCCTGTTCTCTGCAATTTGCGTATTCATAAAGCGTAGATTTTTCTTCTTTTGCCGCCGGGTTTGTTATTAAACTTGTTCCTACTGTTGAAATAATAACTTTTTGCAATTAATACCCCTTTAAAATTAAAGAAATTTAAAAATTATTTTTTACCGGATACTTAATTTTTATCCGGCTGATTATCAACGGAATATAGCAGCCTGTATTTACCTAATCCGAAAATCGTATTCTTTCCTATATGAATATTTACGCCGGTTGAGAACAGAGGCAATAAAAACGAAATATCCCCCTCGATTTTAATTTCCCCCCTGAACCCGCCAAGTTCTATTTTCCTGTCCTGCCGCGATGAATAACGCTCCCAGTCGTGAAAGTATAATTTATTCTCAGTTATACGTCCCCGCCCGTTAACTAAAAAGGAAGGATACTTTTTATAACCGGCATTACAAAATAAATGAGAAAGCGAATAGTACCTTCTCTCCAAAAGAGCAACCAGCAGTTCAAGTGTAACTCTACAGGGATTTGACAATGTCGTCCCTTCTTTCTGAAGCCTTGCCGGAGTTAAAAATTCCAGCGTGAACTCCTTAATATCACTGCTCTGTTCAGATGATGATTCATCAGCCTTAATCTGCTGGTATTCCGTAGTCAGTCTGTCAGTTGCGACTTCAAAAACCAGCTCCTCTTTGCCCTCATTATTTATACTGGATACACCGGTTAAACGAAACTTATTTCTGTTTACG
Source organism: Ignavibacteria bacterium (assembly GCA_037140715.1). Classification (GTDB taxonomy): domain Bacteria; phylum Bacteroidota; class Ignavibacteria; order Ignavibacteriales; family SURF-24; genus JAUZPB01. Next base: position 3,248 of record JBAXDX010000111.1, on the reverse strand, counting down.
CTTAAACCCTGTTTCCCCATCTGCTGAAATGTATAAACAAAGAAAGGGAAATACTTAACCATTTCGCCAAATATTGTAAGCCCGACTTTCAATACCTCACCCTTTTTATAATCCCTCTTATCCTCCGGAGGAGGATGAATAATAAAAGGATGCGGAGTTTTCCTTACACCTTTCAGGAACCAGATGTTATTATCAGGAGCTTCAGTCTCAAATATCTTAAAATATGCACACTGATTCATCAGCATACAGTCAGAACAGCTACTCTTTTTTGTAACGCATACAGCATTGCGGAAAGACCAGCCGAACGCCCCCCTGAACATAGAACCTTTATACTCCGGAAGTCTCATATCCTCCGAAGCTTCAAGGTTAAAGATAAATTTATACATAAATAAAAGCGGGAGCTGATCTTTCATTTAAGCAGCCTGTCAGATTGTACTTCAACAACAGAATTATTTCTGAATTCATTATCATACCGTTTATCCGGTAAATTTACTATAACATCAGGAGTTTCACTTCTCAGTACCACAGCTTCCGGTATATCATTCTTTTTGTACTTTCTTTCTGAGTTCTTCAATATTAGTTCTTCTTCTTTTATAATAATTATTTCTTTTGAATCCGGTGCTGCTTCCTTTTGAACCTGATATTCTTCATCCGCCCGGCAAGCCGGTCTTGAATTTTTTAAATCCCGGAATCTGCTCTCAGAAAAGTATCCTTCCATTTTCCCCGCTCAATTAAAATTTTTTGTTTTATAACTTTAAAGAGAGTGATTCCCTGAAAATTTCCAGACATAATTACGGGATAGTAATTAAAGCCGTCAGGTTTTTATCAGATAATGGTAATTTCTTTCGGATTTTGTCCATACTGATTATCGCCAGGCTGACTGTCTGTTACCGATAAAACAAATAACCAAATTGCCCCTATCAGAGGGATAAGGATTATTAACATCATCCATCCGCTTTTCCCGACATCATGAAGCCGTCTGACTGAAACCGCTAAACCGGGAATAAAAAGAGCTACTATATATATAGTATAGAATACAGCAGCAGTTCCTAAAACAAGGTCAAAAATTAATGCTACAATGGCAAAAATGAAATTGAATAAAGCAAACATCCAGTATTCTGTTCTTCTTGCTCTTCCGCTAAATTCAGCGTAATTTCTTAAAACCTGTAGATACCAGTTCATGATTACCTCCTTTTTTGTATTGTTAATCCGGCTTTATCAGAATACGTCCCGCTTTACCGGACGGTTTCTGACTGCCGTTTTTGTTTATTTTGTTTGTTACTGACAATGAGAGACGAGCGGAAATCCCAGTCATCCGGCTCAGCGCGGCTTTCGACTTCCTGCTCAATTTCATCGGGCAGGTCCGGGAAAAAATCTATCCCGGTTCTCGCTTCAACGGAATCAACCGATACTATGAAATAACTGAGGGATTCCGTTCTCCCTTCGTTTGGAATAATAAACCCGATAGCTTTGTTTTTATGCCCTGAATTATAACACAGAATTACTTTATAAAACTCCGGAGGTACAGCTACTTTGTTTGTCTTGCCGATATATGGCATATTAGCGCTGAATACCGGCCCGGTTGTAATATATATAAGACTGTCTTCATCAGCCCAGAGGCGGACGGTCTTCTCTAATTTTGACCATATCCCGCGATTAAATGACGGATTCTGAGGACTCATATTCGACATGTAAAAACATTCCTGCATAAAAACAGGAGATGAGTTCATATCGGCGGCAGGACATAAATGCCCTCTGTCGTAACCCGAACCCGAGAAATCTTCGGGTGAAGAGGAACCGGTAAGGACTTCAGGATCAGTTGTAAATTTATCTGCCCTTTTATTTGGTCCGTTAAGCATATCACGGGATAGTTTATACGCAACCCATTCAGGTTCTTTATATTCATCAATAAAAGAAAGCGAATATGCGACATGTGAAATGATCTCTTTATTCTCTGAATGAGGCAGGTATTCAAACGCCTGAACGGGCGGACGCTTCCTGGTAAAAATAATTATTAGTGAAATTATTAAACCAGTCAGAAGCAGCAGTAGCAGTATTCTGCGTAATGTTTTCATATAGAACTACCGATAAAAATAATTGTCATGGAATGTTATTTATAATCACTTTGCAGATAAATTGTCAGAACTATGATTTGTATGATTTATATGATAAAAATGATTCAGAAAAAAGAGTCGCCCAATCATAAAAATCATTTTCATAATTTTTGGAGTAAATTCATGTTCAGACATCTGATTCTCCGAATAGCGACTGGTTATTTTTATTACTCTCAAATGTTCTAAGTTCTTTTGTAAGTTTTTCACCGTTGTAATTATCAGAAAGATTAATCCTTCTCAATCCGATTTTTATATAATCCTCGTTAATTTCAATGCCGATTGATTTTCTTTCCAACTGGCGGGAAACAAAAGATGTTGTAAATGTTCCGGAAAATGGGTCTAATACTAAATCTCCTTTATTAGAACTAGCCTTAATAATTCTTTCCAGCAAAGCAACAGGTTTTTGGGTAGGATGGTTTTCATATTCATCCATTCTGTATCTGACTCTTACAAAATCCCAGACATTGCCTGGAACTTTTTGAGAGTTATAAACCGTAGGAACGGATTTACGATAATCAATTAATTTTCTTTTGGCTCCGGTTTTAGCTTCTATTAAGATATCTTTAACATTAAAAGTATAATCCTTTGGGTCTTTAACACAAAATAAGACAGGTTCATACATTGAACCGTAATATTTTTTTGCCTGGACTCCGGAACTATCATAAGACCATATTATTCTTGAAAGAATATTAATCTTATCGCGCAGGTAAATATCGAAATATGGCATAAACTGTGTCGATGTCATTATATAAAGGCTACCATTTTTTTTAAGCTTTTTAAGACATAAATCTATCCATTGGTAACACCACTTTAGATAATCTTCATCAGTTTCCCATTTATCTTTTAATCCGTTAAAACATTTTCCAATATTATAAGGCGGATCAATAAACATAAGATTGACAGACTCATCATCTATTTTATTTGATAATACATCAATAGCATCTCCCTGATATATCAAATCTCCATTATTTCTAAACTCTTTGACCATAATCTGATGATTATTTTATAATCTCTTTAATCTGCGAATATAATTCTAATTAAATATAGTTCTAATATCCCTAAATAACTACAATAATTCTTTTAATTCAATACAACTCTGCATACGCAATTTTATTGTCAGGTTTATATACATTC
>JBAXDX010000110.1:0-7841 GCA_037140715.1 Ignavibacteria bacterium | reverse complement strand
ATTTATTTTTGAAAAAAGGGGGAAAGGGTGCAATTACCATTCCACGGGTTGAAACAAAACCCATGGCTATGAAAGATTCATGGCAGTCATAACACACTCCCTGCCCTAATCTGTGGAATCCGTGTAATCCTTTTAATCCGTGATTCAGAAAGATGTGACGGACACAAGCCGGCATTTATGATTCTTAATTTTAATCACTCATGTTACACAAAATTGTCAGAACTATGATTTTTATGATTAAAATGATTAACCATGATTCATTTCATGCTGACTGCGCTGTCATACAAGTCTGAATCACGGATTAAACGGATTTCGCGGATTACACGGATTAAGACGAAGCAGCTGATGATATGTGTTATCATAAAAATCATTATAATCACACGAATCACAGTTCAGACAATTTACCCGAAATCTGTCAGAACTGTGATTATGATGATTTTTATGATAAATGATTTGATGATTCTTGGATTAATTGATTTTATAGATTAGGTCATAATATGACTCTGATTAATGAAAAATATAAATATTCCGATTTGACTGCCAAAATTATTGGTTGTGCTATTACATCTAACTATATCGTTAAATTTATCATATTTCAATAAGATTGCTATTATTATCATGGATTATTTTGAAGGGGAAATAATGCTGATTTTTCTGTGGTTATTATATAAAATCACAGTTCGGACAACTTCGGCCATCGCGGGTAAATTGTCAGGACTATGATTAGTTGTCTCTGCCGGTTACCCTGGAATGCCGCGGGACTTCTTCTCCGCCAGGGCAGTTCCGTCCGGCGGAATAAAAAATAACTTGTCGAAATCAGCGTTAATATGTAATGTTGAAAAACGCTTCCTTGACTACATTTTATCATTTGTCTATATTTGGGGGGTCGTTAATCTCTCAACCAAAAAGAAAAGTATAACTTGAACCAGTATAACCGTACAATCCTCCCTAACGGGATAAAGATTTTGTCTGAGAATGTTCCTTACGTGAAGTCTTTTTCTTTAGGGTTCTGGTTCAATGTTGGTTCGAGAGACGAGAACTCTGAGAACAACGGTATTACGCATTTTATTGAACACATGCTTTTTAAGGGAACTAAAAAGCGTTCACCGGGGCGCATCGCCAATGATATAGAAGGCTATGGCGGCTATCTTAACGCTTTTACTTCAAAGGAACATACCTGCTATTACGGACGCGGACTGTCTGATTATTTAGAAAAAACATTTGACGTACTTGCCGATATGGTACAGTTCCCTGCTTTTAAGCCCGCCGAGATTAAAAAAGAAGCCGGCGTTGTCGTAGATGAGCTTTATGACATCGAGGATAATCCTGAAGAACTGATATTTGATAAATTTGAAGAAAGCCTGTTCGCCGGAGATTCTCTCGGTCTGCCGGTTATTGGTACGGAAAAGAATATCCGCGGGTTCTCGCAGAGCGGTCTCTTTGATTTTATTGACCGGAAATATGGCTTTGATACATTTATTATAGCGGCTTCGGGCGCGGTGGAGCATAAAAAGCTTGTACGCTTTACAGAAAAGTATATTAAGAAAGACTTTGGAAGAAAGCCGGTATCGGTAAAGAATGTGCCCGTTAACCCGGGAAGCAAACTGAGCGTGGAAAAGGAAATACAGCAGGTGCATACGATAATCGGCCGTCCGACTTATGGCTATAATGATAAAAAACGGAATGTGGTTAATGTCCTTTCGCATATACTCGGAGAGGGGAGCAGCTCGCGGCTTTTCCAGACTGTCCGCGAACGCAACGGGATATGTTACCAGTTGAATACTTTCCTTAATTCTTTCTATGATGTATCTTCGTTCGGAGTTTATTTCTCCACGAATGATAAATTGTATGAGAAGTCTTTGGGACTTATACTTCATGAGTTTAAGAAGATAAGGGAGAAGAAGGTATCGGACAAGGAACTTAAGAAGGCAAAGGAATATTTGAAGGGGTCGATGCTCTTAAGTCTTGAAAGTCTGACCCAGAGACAGTTCAGGATGGCGCAGTCAGAAATTTATTTTAATGAGATCAGGAGTATAGAGCAGACAATTGCTGAAATAGATGCCGTAACTCCGCAGGAAGTGTTTGAGATGGCAAACGAAGTGCTTGAAGAGAGCGCATTAAGTAAGATTATAATAAAATCAGGAAGCTGAAGGCGCTTTAACGGCCAAAGCTTTGGGCTGAAAGTTAACAACTGTCAGCATAAAAAAGGAATTATCGCTTAGGAAAGAAATATGCCTAAATTAACTATTAATGGTAAAGAACTGGAATTCAGAGCCGGGCAGACAATAATAGAAGTCGCCACGGACAATAATATTGATGTTCCGCATTTTTGCTGGCATCCGAGCCTGTCGGTATCGGGCAACTGTCGTATGTGCCTGGTTGATATCGAGAAGATGCCGAAACTTGCCATTGCCTGCTCCACTTTGGCTGCCGATGGTATGGTGGTTAATGTAGATACAGAAAAAGCCATTAAGGCGCGAAACGCCGTTATGGAGTTTTTACTAATTAATCATCCTCTCGATTGTCCTGTCTGCGATGAAGCGGGCGAATGTAAGTTGCAGGACTATACTTACAAATACAGTACTGGCGAAAGCCGCTTTGACGAGGTAAAGAATCACAAGGAAAAGAGAGTTGAGCTTGGTCCCTTTGTCATGTTTGACGGAGAAAGGTGTATAAGCTGTTCTCGTTGCATCCGTTTCTGTGATGAAATTGCGCATGAAAACCAGTTGACATTTGTTAAGCGGGGCGACAGGGTAACTGTTAACACCTTCCCCGGCGATAGTCTGGATAATCCGTACTCTCTTAATGTAACGGATATCTGTCCCGTAGGTGCATTGACTAACAGGGATTTTCGTTTTAAGGCTCGCGTATGGGATATGTCAAAGACTGACTCTGTCTGTACTGGCTGTTCCCGCGGATGCAATGATGAGATATGGGTAAGGAACAATCAGATACTGCGGCTTACGCCAAGGGTCAATCCGGAAGTAAACAAATACTGGATGTGTGACAAGGGCAGGCTGGAAACATTTAAGTTTGTCAGTCAGGAAAGAGTTGACGGCTCTTATATCCGTGTCAGCGGCGGGTTAAAGAAAGTTACTCTGAATGAAGCTACCGCTGAAGCCGCTGCAAGACTGAAAGGCTTCAAGCCGAATGAAATTGCCTTTATCGGTTCCGCTTTTGCAACTAATGAAGATAATTTTGCCTTTGCTAAATTTGCGCACTCCGCTTTCGGCTCTAAGAATCTTGATTTTTCCCGCCATGTAATCCCTGGTTCAGGCGATGATATACTTATCCGCGATGATAAGACTCCAAACACAATGGGAGCCGAACTCGCCGGGGTTAAGCCTGCTTCAGGCGGCTTTAAGTTTGAGGAGATAAGAAATCTTGTAAAGTCAGGCAGGATAAAAGCTCTTTATTTGCTCGAAGATGAAACAGCCTGGCTCAGTCTGAATGCAGGGGACATATTATCGAAGCTTGAACTGCTTATAGTTCACGCAACCGGTTACAGTAAAGTTACCGGACTGGCGCATATAGTTTTCCCTGCCACTACTTACGCTGAAAAGAATGGTACGATGGTTAATTTTGAAGGCAGGGTACAGAGAATACGCCCCGCTGTGGCTACTAAGGAACTGGACCGAAGTCTTGACGGAATGGAGTTAAGCCGTCTGGATAAATTCGGAACGGACTTCGATAAATGGGCAAATAAAAACCGTGTGGAAGCATATCCTTCATGGAAAATAATTACTGCCGTTGCTTCGCTTATGAATGTTAAAATGAAATATACAATGGCGGAAGAAATATTTGCCGAGATGGCGGATAGTCTGGACTCGTTTAAGGGTCTTGATTATGACGTTATCGGAGCAGGCGGAAAGCTTTTAAACCAAAATAAAATTGAAAAAACCGTCAAAACCGAACGTGTTTAACCTGGAATAGTTATGAATATACTTACAATAATAGCCATATCGCTTATAAAGATACTTGTCGTCATATCGATGATACTTTTTACTGTTACATATCTTGTTTACTTTGAAAGGAAAATATCCGCCTGGGCGCAGGACAGACGCGGCCCGAACAGGGTGGGGTGGTATGGTTTGCTTCAATCGTTTGCCGATGTCTTTAAGCTGGCGCTAAAGGAAGATATTGTGCCTGCAAATGCGAATAAATTTATTCACTCGCTCGCACCTTTTATTACTCTGTTTGTGTCGTTTGCTACTTACGCCGTGATACCGATAGGTCCTGACATTGAATTGTTCGGACAATCAGTATCTCTTGTGCTTGCCGATGTTAACATAGGCGTTCTCTACGTACTGGCGCTGACTTCTCTCGGCGTTTATGGTATTACGCTTGCCGGATGGTCTTCGGGCAGTAAGTACTCGCTTTTAGGAGGCATCAGGTCTTCTGCCCAGATGATATCCTACGAAGTTTCGATGGGCTTTTCAATTGCCGGAGTTATAATGCTTTCTGAGTCTTTAAGACCGATAGCTATTGTGAACTCGCAATACGGTTTTATGTGGAATGCCTTTATCCAGCCGATTGGCTTTATAACCTTTATGGTTTCCGCGTTTGCTGAAACGAACAGGCTACCGTTTGATTTGCCGGAAGCGGAACCTGAGCTTGTAGGCGGGTATCATACAGAATACAGTTCGATGAAGTTTGCCGGATTCTTTTTAGCCGAGTATGCCAATATGATAATCGCCAGCGCGATGATTGTAACTTTATATCTGGGGGGATGGCAGTTCCCGTACATTGATAAGTTTGGACTTTCATTTACGCTGACTACCATAATTCAGATATTATCGTTCATTGTTAAGATGGGAGCTGTGATGTTTTTCTTTATCTGGATACGCTGGACTATACCAAGATTCAGATATGACCAGTTAATGAACCTCGGCTGGAAGGTGATGTTCCCGCTGGCTTTGTTAAACATTATCTGGGTAGCCACGCTGATTATGTTCTTCCATTTATAGCTGATGGAAGTCAGGTGTTTTTATAATTTCGACAACAATACTTTATAGATAAAGGTAAAAATATGCCTGTAAAGAAAAGGAAAAAGGATTTAACTCTCTTAGAGAAGCTCTATATCCCTGTAATAATAAAGGGACTCGGCATGACGCTAAAACACATGGTAAAGCCGAAGTTCACGATGGAGTATCCTGAGGAAAAGTTCATGCCGACCGGCTCATACAGAGGAAGACCGGTGCTGGTAAAAGACGAAAACGATACTGAAAGGTGCGTTGCCTGCGGTCTTTGTTCGCGGGTATGCCCGGCTATTGCAATAGAAGTACAGGCGAATGAGACGGAGCAGGAAAAAGAGCGATTCCCCGAGAAGTTTGAGATAAACATGCTTCGTTGCATCTTCTGCGGTTTCTGCGAGGAAGTATGTCCTGAGGAAGCGATCGTAATGAGCAAGGATTATGAGCTTGTATTCCGCGACAGGGCAGACGCAATTTACGGCAAGGAAAAACTCCTTACGCCTATAGCCGGACTGAAGGACAGGATAGAGTTTCTGAGGAAATTTAAATAAAAAATATCTTATCTGTATGAATAACGGCTTTAATCAAAATTGAAGCCGTTACTTCTTTATGCCCGCCTGTAACTGTCATAATCCCAAATAAAAAGCCGGTAAATCCATATATTTCTCATAAAACTTTGACAATGCTGAAATAATTTAGTATCTAACTTTATAAGAAAGTAATACCCGCGGAAAGAATTATATGGGGAAAGAAAGATGCTGTCAAAGATATACTCAAGCGCAACGTTTGGCATTGATGCTTACATAATTGAAGTCGAAACAAACTGCGAACGCAATATTCCTACATTCACTATTGTCGGACTCCCGGATAATGCCGTTAAGGAGAGCCGTGAGAGGGTTACGGCTGCAATAAAGAATACTGGTTATGAATTCCCTCACAATAAAATAACAGTTAATCTTGCTCCGGCGGACATTAAGAAGGAGGGCAGCGCTCTGGATTTGCCAATTGCCATAGGACTTTTGTCTGCGTGGGAAAAAGTAAGCACGCGCTGGCTGAATGATACTGTTTTTTTAGGAGAGCTTTCTCTCGATGGAAAGCTGAGACCGGTCAAAGGGGCGCTGCCTATTGCAGTAGAAGCTAAAAAGTCAAAAATGAAGCGGATAATACTGCCCGCCGAGTCAGCCGCCGAAGCCGCAATTGTTGAAGGAATAGAAGTATATGCTGCCGACAACCTGAAGGAAGTAGTCGGGCTGCTTAATAATGAAATTGAAAAGCATCCGGTTGTAACGGACATAGGCAAAATATTTTCGCAGGTTAATAAATATCATCTTGACTTTTCTGATGTTAAAGGGCAGGATAATACTAAGCGGGCACTTGAAGTAGCAGCCTCCGGCGGACATAATATACTGATGATAGGTCCTCCCGGCTCCGGAAAGACCATGCTGGCTAAAAGGATACCTACTATTCTGCCACCGATGAGTTTTGACGAAGCTCTTGAGACTACAAAAATCCATTCTGTAGCAGGTATATTATCCAGGGACAGGGCATTAATAACCGAAAGGCCGTTCAGGAGTCCGCACCATACAGTCTCTGATGCCGCATTAGTCGGGGGCGGTTCATTTCCGAGACCGGGCGAGGTATCGTTTGCCCACCACGGAGTGCTGTTCCTGGATGAATTACCTGAGTTTAAGAAGAATGTTCTTGAAGTATTGCGCCAGCCGTTAGAAGATTCAAAAGTTACAGTCAGCCGGTCTAAGATGTCGCTGGAGTTCCCTGCCAACGTCATGCTGGCGGCGGCGATGAACCCATGTCCGTGCGGTTATTATACTGATACATCAAGGAAATGTGTCTGTCTGCCACCTCAGATACAGAAGTATATGGCGAAAGTTTCAGGTCCGCTTTTAGACCGAATCGATATACATATAGAAGTTCCGGCAGTAAAGTATAAAGAACTGGCAGACGGCGCAAAGGGGGAGGGCAGTACTTCAATTAGAGAGAGAGTTATCAGGGCAAGGAATATTCAGTTAGCCAGGTTTAAGGACTTAAAGCATATTTACAACAATGCGGATATGGGCAGTAAAGAAGTCAGGCAGTTCTGTACCCTGGACAGTCCGGGTGCCGATATATTAAAAATGGCTATGACCAGGTTAGGGTTATCTGCAAGAGCTTATGACAGGATATTAAAAGTAAGCAGGACAATTGCAGACCTGGAGGGAGCAGGTGCAATAAGGTCGAACCATGTTAGTGAAGCAGTGCAGTACAGGACATTAGACCGCGAGCTTTGGAAACATTAACTATTTTTTTTGAATAAAAAAATTAAAGCTTAATGGGAATAAGTTAAGGAAGACTGCATATCAGCCCGGTTAAAAAATATCAGACAGAGCATTTTAGGGAAGTAAAATGGAATAATCAAAATATTATTGAATAAGAATCTTGCTTTATTGAAATAAGAGCGATATATTTGTTTCTCATTTTTATGGGCGGACGCCGGAGTTGGAGAGCCGGGGCGGACTGTAAATCCGTTGGCTTACGCCTTTGGGGGTTCGAATCCCTCGTCGCCCACCATGTTGACTTTTTGAAAATTGGCGGGTTGGAGATTGTTAAAATCGTTTATACAACTAACAATTAAATAAGATAGTCAATTCGAATATCAACATAGTACATTTGATTTTTATTTGAAAATGTCGCGGGAGTAACTCAGTTGGCTAGAGTCACAGCCTTCCAAGCTGTTGGTCGCGGGTTCGAGTCCCGTCTCCCGCTCAAAAATAAATATCAGTCTACCAATTGTCATCATTAAAATAAGATAGATTATAGCTGACGTAGCTCAGTTGGTAGAGCACATCCTTGGTAAGGATGAGGTCACCGGTT
>JBAXDX010000109.1:0-7872 GCA_037140715.1 Ignavibacteria bacterium | reverse complement strand
TGCTTCTCAAATATACATAATACTAATATATTTAACTGCTATATTTTATCCTCTGTCCTAACTTATTGAGATGTTACTATTTTATTCCATATCTTATTGTTTATTATGACTTTGGGACTTTTTCAGCAGACTCTAATTAAACGTTATACTGGCACTTAGGATTAGATAAAAATGCAATGGAACAAGAGAATTGATGACAGGGAAAAATCTATGTGGGATTTAGGATAAAAGACGGGAACGTTTTAGCTTTCCCGTCTTAGTAAAAGAGAAGTCCTTATTTTATGGTTGGCTTGCCATATTTTCTATTGAATTTCTCAACTCTGCCTGTAGAGTCCATAAGTCTCTGCTTGCCAGTAAAGAACGGATGACAGTTCGCGCATATTTCAAGTTTAATATCGCCTGCCGTTGAGCGCGTAGTGAAAGTGTTACCACAGACACAGCTTACAACTGATTTCTTATATGATGGATGGATGCCAGTTCTCATTTCAAATCCTATTTGTTATTATTTCTGTCGGTAAATATATATAAGTCAATATTTAAATTCAATCAAAAAAAAGATTACTTGGTTTCTGAGCGAGCTGGCAACTCCTCAAAAGACCATTAAATTTTTATCGCAAGCCGAGAATCAGCTATATCCAGTTTATTCCATGGCTTCCTTTGGCGCTTTAGTCGGGATGTTGAGTTCCTCCATTTTACGGTAAAGAGAAGACAAGCCGATATTGAGCGACTTGGCGGCTTCTTCCTTATCGTAATCATATTTTCTGATAGTTTTTATGATATGCTCGCGTTCGAAAGTCTTAAGTGCATCTTTAAGAGAGTCCGGGAAGTTATCGTTGAATGTATTTCCTTTAAGATAGTCTGACAAATCGTGCACGTTGATAATTTCCTCGCGCGCAAAAATAATTGCTCGTTCAATAACATTCTCGAGTTCGCGGACACCGCCCCTCCAGTCATGCCCCATAAGCAGGCGCATGGTTTCATTATCAACTCCGACTATCTTACGTCCCATTTCGACTCTGAACTTCTCTATAAAGTGGTTTACAAGTACCGGTATGTCGTCTCTTTTTTCATTTAGCGAAGGGAGTTTTATTTCAACTACATTAAGACGGTAGTATAAATCCTCGCGGAATTCGCCTGTCTTTGTTTTTTCATAAAGATTTTGATTAGTGGCGGCAATGATACGGACATTAGTAGAAACAGGTCTTGTCCCCCCAACCGGAATAAACTGCCTGTCTTCAAGCACCCTTAACAGCTTAACCTGAAGATTCAATGGTAGGTCGCCAATCTCATCGAGGAAAATTGTTCCGCCATCAGCGACTTTAAATAAACCCATCTTATCTTCCGTAGCTCCGGTAAACGCGCCCTTCTTATGACCGAAAAGTTCGCTTTCTATCAGATTCTCTGAAATTGCACCGCAGTTCACTGGCAGGAACATCTGTTCTTTTCTCGGACCGTTGTAATGTATAGCCTTTGCAACAAGCTCCTTGCCTGTGCCACTTTTCCCAATTACTAAAACGTTACTGTTGGTTTGTGCTACGCGGGAAATAAGATCGAAGATGCGCTTCATCGGTTCGCTTTGCCCAATTATATTTTGGAAACCAATCTCCGCCGAAAGTCTCTGCCTTAGGGATTTATTCTCAACCGCGAGTTTTCTATATGAAATAAGTCTTTTTAATCTTAACAGCACATCGTCAAACTCAATCGGCTTGATAAAGTAATCATAAGCTCCTTCTCTCAGCGCTTCGATTGCCGTATTAACTGAAGCATAGGCCGTCATGATAATAAAGAATGTATCGGGAGACAAATGCCCTGCTTTCCTCAGGAGTTCCATGCCGTCTATCTTTGGCATTTTAATATCCGTTAGAACTACATCGTAATTCTCAGTCTTCAACTTTTCGAGCGCCTCTTCGCCATCGGCGGCTGTTTCCGCTTTATAACCTTCATCTTTCAGTACTATTTGAAGTGATTCGCGTATAGCTTTCTCATCATCGACAATTAAAATTCTTGCTGACATTAACTTTTCTCCATTACTTAATTGATATCCTGATAGATGGGAAGCTTTATTGTAAAACAGCTCCCCTGGTTTACTTTACTCTTGACGAGTATATCTCCCTTAAACTTTTTTATTATACCGTAACTTACCGAAAGTCCCAAGCCGGTGCCTTTGCCGACTTCCTTAGTGGTAAAAAACGGGTCGAATATTTTCGACATCGTCTCTTTGTCCATACCAATGCCGTAATCCTTAAATTCGACAAAGACATGGTCTTTTCCATGTCTTGATAATACCTCGATAGCGCCTTCTCCGTTAATAGAATCAAGACCGTTAAAAAGTATATTGATAAAAACCTGCAGAAGCTGGTCAGGCACAATGTAGATGCCTGGCATTTGGAGGTCAAGCTGTGTCTCGAACCGGACGTTCTTAACTCTCTTATCATACTTTACAATGCCGAGAGCAGTTTTAATTACATCGTTAATTTGTATCAACTGCTTTTCATGCCCGGGCGGGCGGGAAAAATCAACCAGTTCGCGCACAATTTTAGAGATGCGGTCAATGTTTAATTTGATATTAACCAGCTGCTCGGTAAAAAGACTGTCCTTAGAACGCCTTTGAAGAATCTGCACGATTGAGGAAATAGCTGTCAGCGGGTTGCCAATTTCATGAGCCACGCCAGCGGCAAGCTGTCCAATCACGGCAAGTTTCTCTGACTGGTCTATCTGTTGCTGAAGCTTCTTCATTTCTGTAAAATCCTTAATTATCACCGAGCGCCCGATGTACTCGCCGTCCTGGCTTGGCAACTGTGTAACTATCAGCTCAACCGAGACGGTCTTGCCGAGCTTAGTCTTGCGCTCGGTCTCCTGAATCTTAACAAAGCCGTGTAGCAGAGTTTCATCCTTTATGAACTCAAGTTCCTTAAAATATTTTTCATCCTTTGGCAAAAGCAATGAAGCTGGCTGCCCGATTACTTCTGATTCCTTATAACCAAAAATAATCTCAGCTCCTTTATTCCATGCTATAAATTTCTCATTCTGGTCGATAATCATAATCGCGGAATCAGAGGTATGGAGTATATTCTTAAGATATTGCTGGTTAATTTCGAGTTTTAAAGCCAGGCGGTCTCTATCCTGGGCGATTTCCTTCATTTGTGTTTCCTGGTGAAGCATACTGTAGCGGGCAAAAAGCTGTTCGATTATTTCTTCCACAAAATCGGCAAGAATTACAGGGTTGTAAGCCGAATCATTGCCTCTGTCGAGATAGTGAAGTATTGGCAGATGTCCGGAGTTGAACAGCTCGCTTACATGCAGAAGATTAAGGTCGGCGTTTTCGATTAGATTATAAATATCAATCAGATAATTATCTGCCGAGGAGTAATCTGTTTTTTTGATAATCTCCATTATTGATTCAAGCGTACTCTGGACAAAAATCGAGAGCTGTGAACGCGAGAGCTTTCCGTCAAATAATTTCATCAGAACGATTATCCAGCCGTCCTTAATAAATTCAAAATTCTTCTTTAACAGTCCGAGTATTATTTTTTTCATCAATAAATTAAAATTTTAGCTGCATCAAGCAACAGGGATGGCTGATGAATAAGAGCGGTTTTTATCAGGCTGCCCAGAGTTCTTTTTTCTTCGGATACTTTCAGGAATGAACGTGCAAGGGTATTATATTTTTCGTCCGTTAGTTTATAAATAGTTTCCTTAATGCGGTTATATATCTCATGTTTTTTACCAGTACTCTCATGCCATTGCCTGTCATAAGAAAGAATATGCTCCGGCTTTTTTGATAAAATTGATTCGCCCGCAATTCTTCCCGCAATGCTACCACCCCTCATGCCACTGACAATTCCGCCGCCGGAGAGAGGATTTACTTGGCGCGCTGCATCGCCAACAAGCATAATACCGGGTGCGGATATTTTATCGAGAGTTACCGGGCAGGGTACGCCACCGGCAATCGAGGTAAGAACGGAGGCTTCAGGGTAATGCTTTTCCATAAATTCATTCAGGTATGATAAAGCCGGGCGCTTCTTCCCTACCATTCCATTAATTCCAAGACCGATATTTGCCATAGAATTTCCCTTTGGGAACACCCAGAGATAGCCGTATGGCGCAATGTCCCGTCCAAAATAGAACCGGCAGGTATCGGCGTTGACTTTAATATTAGAAACTGTCAGTTGAGTGCAACACTCCATATCACGAAAATCAGTATAAGTTTTAAGTCCCGCCCATCGTCCCACACGGCTTTCAACACCATCGGCGGCAATAACTATCTTTGATTTTACCTCAAACTGCTCTCCGCGGTACTGATATTTAACACCGGTTACCTGACCGCCTTCAGTCAGCAGACCGTTAACATAAGCTCTCGTTAAAATCTTTGCGCCAACTTCAGATGCCTGTCTGGCCAGCTCGTAGTCGAAGATTTTTCTGTTGATTACATAACCTCCGATGGCAAAGTTAATAATAACTTCTGAAGTATCAGGAGCGATTAAGGCGAACTTATTTATTTCAGAGGATATCCATTTTTTATCCGGAGTAATGAATTCTTCAAGACTTTTTTTTCCTACAGCCTCGGCGCACCTGACCGGACAGCCAATATCGCGGTCTTTTTCCAGTATCAGGACAGACACGCCCTTCTCCGCGGCATATTTTGCGGCAATTGAACCCGCCGGTCCCGCTCCGGCTACCACTACGTCATATTCTTTTTTCATACGTTTCCTTCCCCGGTACATTTTTATTGAACTTAAGCGCTTCAATCGGACAGCACCAAACGCATTTTGAGCAGTTCGTACAAAGTTCTTCAGCTATCTTTATTGTAGCTTCCTTTAGTTCAATCGCATCTTCGGGACATACACCAACGCAACAGCCGCAAAAGTCGCATTTATCGGGCAGTATTTCTATTAAAAGCATCTCTGAGAAATCTTCTTAGTTTGTTTATTAAAATAATTATCTCAAAGTTAAGAAAACTTTTGATGAAAGGATAACAATTTGGAAAGTTATTGACGGATTGATTACCCTTTAAATAGTCAGTTCAGAAAAATTATAAATGCAAAGACTCAGTTCCCTGACGATGAGGCGTTGACAAAAATAATTTACCCGGCTTATAAGGGTATTTCTAAAAAATGGATACCCGCCAGAAATTGGGCTTATGTTATTTCTCAATTTTCTGTTACTTTTGATGATAGGATTTCTAAATATCTCTGACCTTTGATTTTCTCATTTACACAAAAATATTACACTCTATAGTTTTGCTCTGATATTAAGTTTGTCTTTAAAAGAGAGTTTATCGGAAATAATCAGTAAATCTATATCCCCCACAGATTCACGTATTGATTTTATTTCCATTTCGGTTAAACGCATAAAAAACAAGGTAGAGGAAGAGGTAAAGAGAACCCCCGGGGGTCCCATTGTGTTTTACTTTATCTTTGCCTCTGCCTATTCTTCCCTTCAGGCGACATTATAGAAATGCACGGCACCATATTGCGTGGTAACTGAACTACAACTAAAAAATACTAAATATTACTTTGGAAAAATATTAAAAATTACGTAATTTTGTGAGCACTCTTAGCTCAGTTGGTAGAGCATCTGACTCTTAATCAGCAGGTCGCGGGTTCGAATCCCGCAGAGTGCACCATAAAAGTGCGGGAATTGAACAGCTCCCGCACTTTTTTTATTTTAATGCCTCAGTTATACCAGATACTTCTCATCAAACATATTCCCGATGCAAAGAATATGATGCGGATCGATTTCTGACTTAAGCTTTGCCATCTTTTTGATATTATCTTCACCGAACATCATCAAAAGATATTCACGCTTTAACTTGCCAACACCATGTTCCGCTGAAATAGTGCCGTTTAACTCTACCGCTATCCGGCATATTTCCATATATAATTTCTTGGCAAGCAGAAATTCTTCCCCTTTTTCAGGCAACATATTGAGGTGTACGTGGGAGTTGCCGAAGTGTCCGTAAATAAGATAATTTAATCCCGCTTTACCCGGAAGCGCGGTTATATTCTTATAGAACCGGACAAACACGTCATCCGGTACGGCGATATCAGTACCCACCTTCGTTATATTATTATGCGCGATATACTCGATAATCTTCGCGGAGATGGCATGTCTGAAATCCTTAAACTTTTCCATGTCGGCTTTGTCAGAAGCAAACCATGCCGTTTCCTCCCCACCGTTATGACGGGCAATCAGTTCGAGCCACTTTTCGAAAACAATTTCTTCAGTCTGTTTATCTGTTTCCTGTTCGAGCCATACAGCAGCCTTCGCCTGCCGCGGAATTTGCGGATATTCTTCATATAAGAACCGGAGAGAATAATAATCAAAGTATTCCAGTCCGCGGGCATCAATATCACTGGTAAGATTTTCTTTTCTTGCTTTGAAAGAAAGTGTCCGCGCCTCGTTTATAAGAGCGAGTGCATCGTCCTCCTCGTCAAAGAATATTACAGCCGAGAAAATGTTCACGGGCAGGTCGAGTAGCTTAAGTTTAAGTTCCGTTATAATGCCAAGCGTACCTTCGGAGCCGATGAATAAATCGATGGCATCCATATCCTTATGGCAGTAGTAGCCGGCAGCATGTTTTGTAGCGGGCATTTTATAATCAGGGATGTCAAGGTTCAGCTCTTTGCCGCTTTCCGTTTTCAGTTTAAGGGCATATCCCGAAGCTTTGTTAGCGCCACGCGTAAGATTTAATATATCTCCATCCGGCAGGACAATGCGAAGCCCAAGAATGTAATCTCTTGTAGGCCCATATTTAAAAGTCTTGGCGCCCGAAGAATTTGTAGCGGCGGCAGCTCCGATAAAACAGCTCTTTTCGGTAGGATCGGGCGGATAGAAGAGAGATATATTTTCAACCTCATCCTGAAAGTCCTTGAGTATTACAGCAGCACCGGCGACAGCGTATTTATCCGTTCTGTTAATTTCCTTAATTTTATTCAGCTTTTCAGTCGAAATGACAATGCCGCCGTCAGGAACGCGTCCGCCGGTAAGACCGGTGCCGTTGCCTGAGACGGTAACTCTGGTTCCATCTGCATAAGCATTACGCATTATTTCAGAAACATCGGCTTCGGATTCAGGGAAGTAAACAGCTTCGCATTTACCTTTTACGTTTGCAGCATCTGAGAGAAAGTTTTCAATTTCATCGGGGGAAGTTTTTTTTATCATTTATGTATCTCTATTCTGTAATTATTTCATGTTTTTTCATTATTGCGAGCCATGTATCCGGGTCAAGCTGTTCAGATTCTTCGATAAGCATTATCGGAATATCATTGTCAATCCTGTAACGGCGACGTGTTTCTTTATCAACAGAGACAAGGGAATTATCATCAGGCACAAGGCTGGCTTTTGACTCCGGACAGCAAAGGATGTCAAGCAATTCCTGACTAATCATTGTGAACTCCAAAATGTTATTATATTTTTTGCAAATTTAACAATTAATAACTTCTCAAAAAAACTTAATTGCAATATATTGCGTAAGCAAATATGCAAAATAAAGAAAGAAGTAATGATTATAGTCCCAATGCCTGAACTCTGACCGGCATTCATGCGTATTATTTAGAACTAATGACTCATGTTACGCAAAATTTACCCTGTGCTATGATTCTGATGATTAAATGATTAACTATTATCCATTAATGCTGACTGCGATATAACATATAAGAATCCCACAAATCATATACAAAATATATTTTGCGTATATGAGCGATTAAGAAACTCTGATTTATATCCGAAGTCTTTTAAGCGGATACAAAAGAAGTCCATTTATCAGCCTGAAACCGTCTTTTTATTTACACAGAGGCTTGTGTAAAACCCATAATGCCGAGTGTAAAACACACAGAGGCTTGTGCAAAACCCATAACGCCGAGTGTAAAA
>JBAXDX010000108.1:0-7916 GCA_037140715.1 Ignavibacteria bacterium | reverse complement strand
TATTTACTGATTTCTTAAGGAATTTATCTGGCTATTCTCGGACAAGCTCCTAGATGCTTCATAATCTCCGGTTGCCTGAATTGTCAGTACTTTATTCGCCAGTTCCTTCAATGCCGGATATATCTTCTCAAAATTAACTCTTACTTTCTGTGTTTTCTCATTATATTCATATCCTCCTTTCTCCAGAAGGAAGTTATAGATAATAGCATTTCCGCCACCGTGAGCTTCATTAATGCCGAAGCGGACAGAACGAAAAATACCGGCAAGAAATGTAACCCATGTTTCTTTATCAAACGTTTTCGGATAAACATCTTTATCAATCATAAAAATATTATTATACATGCCCAGTATGTCCGCTTTGCATTCCTCAATCTTTGAGTAAGTCTCTCTCAGCTCTTTCTTCACTTCTGTTTTAACTCCGTTTAGTTCCATGATGCCGGGACCCACGCCGTGAGATATTTCGTGCATAAGCGTATGATTAAAGAAGCCGTTAAAGGTTACGCAGGGCAGCTGACTTTCATCGAGCACGATACTGGCAATTGGCATAAGTAGTTTTTCAAACTTGGCTTCATGAAGATTCTTCAGCATAACTTTCTTAGAGCCTTTAGCTTCCCTGACCCGCTCATCATTGGGCAGGTTAAAAGCCAGCGTCTGGACACCGGCTTTTGTATCTCCGCCGGAATATATTTCCTGAACAACCATTATTGGAGATTCGCTTCCGCGCTGAGTATTCTTATACTTATCATCCAGCGGGAGATTCTTTTCTATTTCTGTAAGATAGCCTCCAAACTTATCGAGCTTTGCGCTTTCTGCCGGGTCTTTGATTGTCAGGAAGCTTTCAAATGAAGCCTTGTAATTAAACAGATCATCTTCATAGACTTCGTAAGGACCTATAATAAATTCAATGTTATGGTCTTTAAGGTCCATCCATGCCATGTCACTTTCAAAGTAATCGTTAGTCTCAAAAGCTTTAGCTCTTAGTGTCAGATATTTTTTAAGCGAAGCGTTATCAGCATATATTGCCGCATCCCTCAGGAGCTTCGTGGCTCTTGTCAAAGGCTCTTTATAATATTCAGAATAGGGGATAGCTGCCAGTTTACCATTCTGCCTGCGAATAACCGTAAACTCCGACAAGAAACTATCCTTATCTTCCGGGTGCGTCTTAATCCATTCCTGAAACTCCTCTTTGCTCATATCTTCAGGATAGAAATTTGCGCCGGCGGGCTTATTCTTATCTCCGTAAAAAGGTTTATTATGATCCAGTCTGTCGAACGGGCTTTTATTCATGTCGAAATATTCATAAGTCAGGTGCGCTTGTTCGCCGGGCGTATTCATTAAATGCTCTTTTATATTTTTATTTCCTGAATAAACCTGTTCTAAAAAGATTTCATCCATTACTTTACAGGCTTGATAAAGCTTATCGACCATTATTTTATCTCTTTCCGAGAGTAAAGCCTGGTCATAACTAACTGTTACAGGCGCGTACTGTGCGATTTTTTCTTTTAACATTCCGCTCTCCTTAAATTGCGCGTGAATCGGTGAGAATAAAACTATCAGGGAAATAAATACTACGAAAAGTCTAAAACGTGTCATGGAAAAGAACTTCATTTTTCCCTTCTCCTTATTATTGTTGATTAAGAAAGAAACAATTATGGTTTTCACTATGAAATATATCAAAAAAATCTGCATTGAGCTAAACTTAATAGTTATTTGGGTAATTACAATCGTGCAAATGTGCATTGCGTTGGCTTCTGTATAAATTTATCATTACCTGTGTCTATAAAAACCTACAATTATTTTCACATTCTGATAAGAATACGGGGAAATAATTAGAATTTCCAACTGGCACATTCATTGAATATAGCAATGGACAAGTTAATAAACATAAAAAAAAAGTGAGGTTGATATGAAAAAGTTATTATTTATCGCGTTGACCGGTCTCGCGCTTTTTATCGGCAGAACTGAAGCCGGAGACCGATGGAATAACGGCAACAGCCCGGTTAATTTCTTCTTTTCTTCGCTTTCTCCTCATGGAGAATGGATAGAAATTGATAATGATCTTTACGCCTGGCATCCTAACGGTGTAAGCGGAAGATGGATGCCTTATTCCGAAGGACGCTGGATTTGGAGTGATTACGGCTGGTACTGGGATTCATACGAGCCGTTTGGCTGGGCTGTTTATCATTACGGACGTTGGTATAACGATGAATATTACGGCTGGATATGGATACCTGATGACAAATGGGGACCGGCATGGGTTGAATGGAGAAATAATAACGATTATGTAGGCTGGGCACCATTGCCTCCTTACGCGGTTTTTACAGTTGGAATCGGAATCCATTTTACACGCGACTGGCATTTCCCCGCAAGGTTCTGGAATTATGTGCACTGTAATAATTTCTATGATTATGATATAGCTCCTTCTCTTGTTAACGACAGAATGAAAATCAGTATCCATCCAGGAACAAAATACAGAGATAATTATGATTACCGCGATGGACGCGTGATAAACCGTGGAATTGACAGGGATTTTATTGAAAAAAGAGGCGGAAGGAGCATCGTTCAAAGAAATATCAGCGAAACAAAGCTCAGAGACTTTGAAGGATCGCGTGGTAGTGCCAATCGCGACCGAAATAAGATTGAAGTTTTTCGCCCGAATTCGCAGGAGTTAAACAAGTCAGGGGATATATCAAAAACAGATATAAAAAGACCGGGAAGAAAAACCTCGCTTGATTTGTCCAGGATTGGGAGACCGGCTCCGGCTGACAGAACTCCGGACGTATCTCCTGATAAACCACGCGAAGGTAATGATAGAAACAAGGGTGTTAATCGTAATAATGAAGGAAATAACAAACCGGCAGAGATAATTATGGCTCCGCGCGGGAGTAACAACCGCCAGAACCGCGGAACTCCTCAGGTAAGGGAAAATCGTACCGATAATCCTGTCAGAAATGTTGAGAGAAAACGCTCCGAGGCAGGAAAGAGCGAAAGCCGTGGCAGAGGGGGGAGCAGGAATGATGACAGACCCGATGAAAATACAAGAGAAAGAGAACGTTGATTAAACTCTGAGCCTGTGAAAAAAAATCCCGAAACGAATAGCTGTTTCGGGATTTTTTTATTTAGAGTCTCATAATTAATCTAAAAACCCCTTTACCTTCATTAACTCAGCGCATAAAATTGCTCCGCCGGCAGCTCCGCGGACTGTATTATGCGATAAAACAGTAAATTTATAATCAAAAATATTACACTCGCGCAGACGTCCGACAGAAGAAGCCATTCCTTTATCCAGATTCCTGTGCAACCTTGGCTGGGGATACTTATTTTCATAGAAGTAATAAATTGGCTGAACCGGGGCAAACGGCAATGCCAACTGTTGAGGTTCACTCCTGAATTCTGTCCAGACTTTTATAATATCTTCCTTAGACGCTTTTGTTTTAAGCTTTACCTGCACACTTTCAGTATGTCCGTCAAGAACGGCGACCCGGTTGGTCGATGCACTTATTTTCATATCAATATTCTCGATAAACCCATCGCGGAGCTTCCCAAGTATTTTCAGCGGTTCAGTTTCAAGCTTTGCCTCTTCGCCACCAATAAACGGAATTACATTATCAAGTATGTCGAGGCTTGAAACTCCCGGATATCCTGCGCCGGAAAGCGCCTGCATCGTAACAACGTTAATCATCTCTATGCCAAAGTTATCTGCCAGCGGTTTTAACGCGAGTACAAGCCCGATAGTCGAGCAGTTTGGATTTGTAACAATTGCACCTTTGCCATATTGCTGGCGTGTAATGAGCTGCAAATGGTCGGGATTGACTTCGGGAATCAACAGGGGAACATCTTGATCCATTCTATGATTTTTCGAATTAGATACAATTATATAACCGTTCTTCGCCAGTTCTTCTTCGACCTCTCCCGCAGCTCCAGCGTCCATAGCTGAAAATGCAAGACGGCTTTTAAGTCCCGATTCGCATTTCTGAACAGTAAGATTTGCTACTGATTCTGGTATCGGGCTGGCTAATATCCAGTTAACAGCCTCAGAGTATCTTTTGCCCGCCGAGCGATCAGACGCGGCTACTTCGACTACATTAAAATATGGATGACCTTCCAAAAGCTGAATAAATTTTTGTCCGACACTTCCTGTGGCACCAAGAATGGCAACGTCAATTTTTTCTGATTGTTTCATTTTACCTCGTTTAATATATCCTTATAAATATCTGTGCCTGCCTGAATAATTGAATCATCCGGCAGAAATTTAGGCGTATGCAGACCATAATGCTCGCCTTGAGAAGTTCCGAGCCAGAACATCATCGAAGGGTAGATGTGCGAAAAGAAACCGAAATCCTCTCCGGTCATCTTATAACCACAGTCAATGAATTTGTGCTTCTGTGCAAGACTCTTGCTGAGTTTATTAAATAACTGACTGTCAACGACAACTTCCGAATATAATACTCCCTTCAGGAGATTGTACTTAACGCCTCTGGTCCGGCTGACATGTTCCAGAATTTCAACTATCTTTTCAAGAAACTCCTCAGATTTTTTCCGGCTGAGCGTCCTGATGGTGCACTCCACGCGACAGTATGCGGGAACAATATTGCGTACCGTGCCTGACAGAATCTTTCCATAGCCGAAAATTACGCGCTCCGTCTGTTCTTTAAGAATGACATCTATTTCATCCAATAAAACTCTTAGAGCATCAAAGGCATGAATGCCATTTTCTGGGAATGCTACATGAGCACTTTTGCCAAGCAGCTCAATATCAATTTCAAAAGCCGAGGCAAACAGCACTCCGGACGTTGAGGCAATAGTTCCTTTCTCATATTCGTCAGTTACATGCAGAGCAAAGGCATTGCTGATATTAAACTGATTGAACACGCCGGAATTAATTACATGTTCCGCTCCGCCACCGCCTTCTTCCCCCGGCTGAAAGAGGAACAATATATTTCTGTCAATTTTATTTTCTGTAACATACTTTGCAAAGCTGTAAAGAATCGATGAATGCACATCATGTCCGCAGGCGTGCATACAATCATTCTTCGAAGAAAATTCAGATCCTGTTTCCTCCTTGATCGGCAGGGCATCAATGTCCGCCCTGAACAGCAGGTAATCGCCATCATTAACTTTATATTCCGCAACGAAGCCGGTTTCTATCGGGCGGTGGATGATAAGATTATCCAGCCTGCCCACATTTTCCAGCAAAATACGTGTAGTCTCAAATTCCTTAAACATCAGTTCAGGCGTTTGATGCAGTATATGTCTTAACTCAACAGGGGTCAGGGGCATTTGTGTCTCTTTCATTTTATTCTTCTATTCAGCAGGCAAAAGCAATGATTAACAGATAAAGATTATGATTAAGAAATATTCTTATTTTATTTCTTTACTGTTCTAAAGATTGAACTGTTTTACGATTGCGTTCACAGCCTGTTGTTTGTACTGTTCTTCAATCAGGCATGAAATTGCAATTTCTGAAGTAGTAACAAGCCTGATTGGCAATGACTGCAATGCCGCAAAGAAATTTGATGCAATACCGATTCCGCTCCTCATGCCGATTCCGACAACCGAGAGTTTTACAAATCCCGAATGGTATTCTATATTAAAATATTCGAGGTCGGAGAGAACTTTCTTTAACGCGTCATCAATATGCTGCGCCTTTTCCTGAATTATTGTAAAGGACACATTGAGGTTAGAGCCTGTGTTGATAATCGAAATCATGTCAACATTCAGTCCTTCGATAGCAACTTTTTCGAACAGGCTCTTTATAAGCGAATAATCCACCGGGAGATTCTTCACAAAGACCTGAGTCTGGTTTTCCATAATGCTGCAGCCGGTAACCTCCGGCTGTTCAATAATGATACTTTCATCGACCACGTAACTACCCTCCTCATCTAAAAAAGACGATGCGCAATATATTTTTATTCCAAATTTTTTAGCTATTTCAACAGAACGACTATGAAGCACCTTTGCTCCCAGACTTGCAAGTTCCAGCATTTCATCGTAAGAGATTAGTTTAACTTTCTTTGCCATCGGATGCAGCCTTGGATCAACTGTATAGATACCGGCTACATCGCTGTAGATTTCACAATCAATTTTCAGTGCGGCTGCAAGTGCAACGGCAGAAGTATCTGAGCCACCGCGGCCAAGCGTTGTCATTTCTCCATCTTCGTTTATTCCCTGAAATCCGGTTATAACCAGTACATCCAGTTCTTCCATCAGATTTAAAATCTTCTCCTGGTCAAAACTTACGATCTTTGCCTCAGAAAAATTACCCGTAGTTTTAATACCTGCCTGAAATGCGTTTAACGATCTACTTTTAATTCCGATACTCCGCAGAGCAATAGATAGAAGCGAAACAGAGACCTGTTCACCGGTAGAAAGTAGCATGTCCAGTTCCCTCGGATCCGGATTAGCCGTAATTTCTTTTGCGAGCTTTATCAGACCATCGGTAGTCTTGCCCATAGCCGAAACTACAATAAGCACTTTACAGCCTTCCTTAACTCTCCGCGAAATCTTCTCAGCTACTTTAAGTATTCTCTCAGGATTTGCGACAGAACTGCCACCATATTTATGCACAACTAAATTCATTAAATCAAACCTCGGTTTATAACTGCCTTAAGGCATCGATTAACAATGTCTTTGACTTAGTCTTGTCATCAACCTTCTTTATTGGTTTGCCAGGGACGCCCGCCATTACGGTATTTTCCTCAACATTATTAACAACAACGCATCCGGCAGCGATAACCGCGCCGTTTCCTACCTTAACACCCTCAAGCACTACGGCATTTGCGCCAATAACAACATTGTCGCCAATAACAACCGGCTCGGCATTAGGTGGCTCAATAACTCCTGCGATTACAGTTCCCGCTCCGATATGGCAGTCTTTGCCAATCATTGCACGTCCGCCAATAACCGTATTCATATCAATCATAGTACGTTCGCCGATTACTGCACCAATATTTATAACGGCTCCCATCATAATGACACAGTTATCGCCAATCTCAACCAGATCGCGGATAATCGCTCCAGGCTCAATTCTCGCGTTATACTTTGTAAGGTCTGCCATCGGGATTGCAGAGTTGCGCCTGTCGATTTCAACTTTATAGTTTTTAATCAGATGCTTGTTCTTTCCCAGGAAACCTTCAAGCTGACTGTACTCCAAACTTAAAATACCAAAGTCATTGCTACCTACAAACTCAAACTCAGTAAAATCGATCATAGTCAATACACCGCTAATGTATAATTTAACGGGAGTTTTCTTTACCGAACCTGCTATATAATTTATAATTTCATAAGAATCCATAGTTTTACCTCATTACTAATAAACATAAAGGGGAATAGAATAATCATTTTATTATTTAGTAAACAATACATCCCTGAAGCTGAAAAGCCCCGGTTCTTTCTGCCTGTGGGCAAACTCAGAAGCCTTAAGAACTCCTTCAGCAAAAGTACGCCTTGAAGTGGCGCTATGCGACAAGCTGATTACTTCGCCAAGTCCCCCGAAAGAAACCGTATGTTCACCGGGTACGTTGCCAAGCCTGAGCGATGAGATATTTACATCCTTACCCACGGCATTTTTTAACATAATAGCGGTGCCCGAAGGCTTATCCTTCTTAAACCTGTGGTGTGTCTCTGAAATCTCCACGTCCCAGTCCGTAAGATTCGCAGACAATAATTCCGTACACTTAATGAGCATTTGTATGCCGATAGAAAAGTTATAGCTCTGTACGACAGGAATAGTTTTGCTAAGTTCCCTGATTTTATCTGACTGACTTTCAGTATATCCCGTAGTGCCGATAACGAGAGGGGAGTTAAACACAGATGCATAGGCGATAGTCCTATCCAAAACTTCCGGCAGAGAAAAGTCAATGAGCACATTGGGATTAGATTCCTGTAAACACTGATTAATATCATAGGCAAAGACA
>JBAXDX010000107.1:0-7970 GCA_037140715.1 Ignavibacteria bacterium | reverse complement strand
GTCTGGAGTCGTTGTAAATTTGTCTAAAGTCGTTGCGCGACAGTCTGGAGTCGTTAAAGATGGTGCTGAACAAAGTCTATGCAAGTAACCCTGTTTCACTTTTTCGGGTTTTTCAGTTTTAAAATGTTCTCTTTGTACTGAGCCATATTGTATCCGTAAAAAGATGGATTTACTACCATGTCAACTACATGGTATTTTCTGATTTGTGACCATGTAGTAACCGTATTTCTTAAAAATGAGATGTTGTAAGAAACGAAAAAAGGCTGAAAACGTTTAATTTTCAGCCTTTTTATGGTGGGGGCTAATGGATTCGAACCAATGACCCCCTGCTTGTAAGGCAGGTGCTCTGAACCAGCTGAGCTAAGCCCCCGATTAGAATTTAATAATACGAACAACTCATAAATTCATTAACAAATATGGGTAAATTATTTTAATAAAACAATGATAAAATTCCCAATAATGTAAAAGATTCTTTTTTTTTGAGCGAGCGACGGGATTCGAACCCGCGACATTCAGCTTGGGAAGCTGACACTCTACCAACTGAGTTACGCTCGCTTGTAATAATATTTTTAATACCCATACGTAATCTAATTATCATACGATAATATTTCAAGCAAAATATTAAAAAATTGTTATAATTCGCATATCTGTCCAGGAAGACCCGAACCGGAGGATATGTTCCCATATTAAGAAAAATTAATTCGATATTTCCAAAGAGCTTGCTAAATGTATTCATTTCAGCTAACTTTACTTTTCAAAATAATATACAATACCTGAATGGTTTCTTTATATGTATAAATTTATCCTTGCATTGATAATTTTAAGCGGTGTTAAAATTGCTCAAATATACGAATTTGCCGGCGAATTCGGGAAGTTTTCCAAAGCCATGTCTTTTTCAGTTAACCCTGCCGGAAATATTTATATCTGTGATGCCGATAATAATGAGATATATAAATATGATCTTAGCGGTAAACTGCTTAAATCTATTGGTGGCTACGGAACAGAAGCTTCTTACTTCGATTACCTCGCGGATATTCATTCAACCGCATTGCATGTATTTGTGGCTGATAAAAATAACAACAGAGTTCAGATTTTTGATAAGGATCTAAATTTCATATCATCGCTGACAAGAACAAACAACTTAGTAACACAGGCAGGAAGTGACCCGGTTAATATTGTTTCTCCGGTAAGTTGCGTTTGTTCGCCAATGGAAGAAATATTTATTCTCGATAGTGAAAATAAAGAAGTGCTAAAGTTTAATTTTTCAGGCAATTTAATAGCGCGGTTCGGTTCTTGTCAATCAGGAAGTTATGCTCTGTCTTATCCATCAAAGCTTTTAATAACTCAGAATAGTCTTATCGTTTTGGATAAGACTGAATTAATAATATTTGATTATTATGGTAATGGAATAACGCGCGTTAAATTAAATGAAGCAACGGATAATCTGTCAGTAACTTCTGACAATGTAATAATACTAAATTCGAGAGAAAAGCTTATGACCGCGGACTTGATAAACGGAGTGTTATCAAGCCGGAACAACTTAAACTGTTATGGTTATGAATTCGAAAAGAATATTACTAAAGGAATGATATATAAGGACAGGCTGTATGTGCTTACAGAAAACCAGATGCTTATATTTAATAAAAAAAAGGCTGAGTAAACAACCTTTTATGAAATAGCTTTTGTTACTTTATTGCCTTTTATGCAAGTCGTACATACTTTTAATCTTGTCTTTTTGCCTTTGACAATAGCATGTACCTTTTGTAAATTAGGCAACCATCTTGTTTTGGTTCTATTGTGAGCATGACTGACGTTATGTCCGGTAATTGGACCTTTTCCACAAATTTCACAAACTCTTGACATCCCATATCCTTTTATTTTGAAATGTAAATATAATTTTATTTTCATTTTTAAGCAAGGGATTTAATAACTGCATTTAAGATTTTATGTCTGAATGTCCTGTTTTATTCTGTTTTGAGTTAATTTATAAATAATCTTCTCTCAAAGCACTTTTTTTTTAAGGTAAGAATTACACAAATCCGGACATATAAAAGTAATATCCCTAAGCAACGATTAAATGCAGGTAAAAAATTAATCCACTTCGACTGAGCGGGCAAAAATATAGTCAATATTTTTAAGCGTACTCTGATTATTAAAAATTTCCTCAATTTCCTGCCGGTTTAGATATTTCGTTATATCTTCCGACTTAATCAGTTCATCTTTCAAATTCTTAGTCTGGTCCGCCCAGACATCCATTGCCGGAGCCTGAACAATTTTATAAGCATCCTCGCGGGAAGCACCTTTATTAACAAGCTTTAATAAAATTGTCTGAGAAAATACCAGTCCGCGCGTAATGTTCAGATTTTTCAGCATATTCTCAGGATAAATAAGCAAATCCTTTATTAGCTTTATCGATAAGTGAAGCATATAATCGAGTATGATACAACTATCCGGCACAATGACCCGTTCGACTGAAGAATGCGATATATCTCTTTCATGCCATAAAGCAACATTCTCCATAGCGGCCATCGAGTTGCCCCGCAGGAGTCTCGCAAGTCCGGTAATCCTTTCACAGGTAATCGGATTCCTTTTGTGTGGCATAGCAGAAGAGCCTTTTTGTCCTTTTGAGAAAAACTCCTCGGCTTCAAGGACTTCAGTTTTCTGCAGATGCCTTATTTCAACAGATATCTTTTCAAGCGTTGCGCCGATTATGGCAAGCGTAGTTAAAAACTCGGCATGGCGGTCTCTCTGTATTACCTGAGTAGAAACAGGAGCAGGTTCAAGTCCCATTTTTTCACAAACATACTCTTCCACCCTTGGCGACAGGTGTTCAAAAGTACCTACAGCACCCGATATTTGCCCGATGCTGATAGATTTTATAGCGCTGTTGAGTCTGGTTATATTTCGTTTGGTTTCTTCATACCATAAGGCGAATTTAAGTCCCATTGTTGTGGGTTCGGCATGGATACCGTGGCTACGGCCTACACAAATTGTGTTCTTATGCTCAAGCGCTCTGCCTTTAAGAACAGATTTTAGTTCTGTCATTTTAGTCATAAGCAATTCGCCGGCAGCTTTCATTTGACATGACAGGGCGGTATCAAGTATATCTGAACTTGTCATGCCGTAATGAATATGTCTTGCTTCGGGACCTGTATATTCAGCAACATTTGTTAAGAATGCTATTACATCGTGCTTGGTAGTTTCTTCAATTTCAAGGATTCTTTTTACATCAAAATTAGCTTTAGCTTTTATTATATCAACATCTTTCATTGGGATTTCGCCCATAATTGCTCTGGCTTCGCTTGCAAGGATTTCGATTTGCAACCATGTTTTATATTTAAATTCATCCTGCCAGATTTTCCCCATTTCGGGAAGTGTGTATCTATCTATCATTTAATTTCTCAAGCCTCATTTTTTTTGTTAAATAATCTTTTTCCCGTATCAATTCGAGTGAAATAATCTGCCCGGTTCTAAATTCCTGAAATACGCCCGTAAGCGACTGATCATTATTTATCTTATATCCATCAACGCCGGTTATAATATCGCCCACCTGTATATCAGCCTTAGCCGCAGGGGAATCACGTTCGACATAAGTAACAATCACGCCGCGGGAACTCGGGAGTTTATAATAATTTGCGATACCTTCATCTATTGTCTGCACTCTGAGACCTATCCGGAAGTTCCTGTTAACAGACCCTTTGCTTCTTAGCTCTTCAATAATCCTTTTAGCTTTATTAATCGGGATAGCAAAGCCAAGACCAATATTTCCCTGCGAGCCGCCGGCGGTAAAAATAAGAGTATTCATTGCAATAAGTTCTCCGATACTGTTTATGAGCGGTCCGCCTGAGTTGCCGCCATTAATAGCCGCGTCAGTCTGAATCATACCAAGGTAATATCTGTTATTTACGGGGTCGAGATTCATTCCCTTTGCGCTTATAACTCCAACAGTAACAGTTGGCTGATCATTTATTTCGAAAAGCCCGAATGGATTGCCGAGGGCGATAACCCATTCGCCAATCATTGCATCATCAGAGTTGCCAAGCGGAATGTACGGAAGGTTAGTACCCTCAATTTTAAGCAGGCAGACATCGCTTGCAGGGTCTGTGCCGACTATTTTAGCGTTATAATGCCTGCCGTTAGTCATTGTAACTGTAATTTTAACACCATTTCCGGCTACATGATCGTTGGTCAGAATGTAACCGTCAGGTGAGATAATAGTACCAGAACCAAGACTTTTAACCTCTTGATTTGTAACTCTGTCACCGAAGAACTGACGGAAAAATGGATCGGCACCCCAGACCGAGTAAAGCGGATCACGTACTTGGCGAATTTCGTTTACGCTGATACCAACTACGGCCGGACTGACATTTTTTACTGTTTCAGTAATAAGTGTTTTTCTTGATTTATCTATCTGGTCATTTACGGTTTGTCTTTGCTCTGTTGTAATAATTTTATACTGTCCGCCGTTTGTACGGGAGCATAATAATAAGTCTTCATCTTTAGATAAAAGTATAGAAGCTGAAATATCTGAGAGCATCAGCAGGACGAGAACTAAACTAAGCAGAGAAGTTTTATCCGTCATATATAATTCCTGAAAAATTTATTTGGTAAATCTGAACGATTACTAATATCCATAATAGAATTGCGGTTTCACTAAGGCGGTCAGGTTCAGACATAATCTAACCAACAACAGGTATAGAAGGGAAAAACTTCATACCGGACAGGGCAAAAATAAGAAAAATATAGAAAGATTAAAAATAAAATTGTTATTGGGGGGATTCTGTATGAAGAAAGAAGAAGTTTTGTCAGAAATAAAAAATCCCCCCGTGCTTTGAGCCTGGGGGGATATGAATTAAAATAAAAGAAACCGCTTACTCCGCAAGAACGCTAAAAGTCTCATTCTTAAAATTTTGTGTCAGGCATATTCCTTCATCAATTGTATCATGTATTACCGGGATTGCCCACTTGATCAGTTCAAAAGTACGTTCTATATCTTCATTATATAATACAAAGCCATCAAAAATCAGTTTTTTACCCTCATTATCAATTCTTTTAACAGGGACAGGGAACAGGTCAAGCAATTTACCTCTCTTCTTTTCCACCCTTATCAGGCTTGAAGCGAGACTTGAAAGCTGGCTTAACTTTGTAAAATCCTTTTTGTTAAATTCTTCTTTATAGTGTTTAAGAGCGCCCAGAATTTTATACTGGTTCAGCTCAACATCTGCAATGAAAAGAAAATCATTAGTTGATAAATGTGTCATTTTGTTTATTCCTTTATTAAAATAAATCTGATAATAATGTTCCAAGCGCCGTGCCATTCATAATATGTATCTTAGTCTGAGAAATTTATAAGAATAAAATGAAATGTAGCTTAATATTAGCCATTTGTTGTGAATTCATCATTAATATCGCCAGTCAAATAAAAATAAAAGCTAAAGCGTTTCAAAGCCGATATCAGATAAAATCTGCTTTGCCTTTTGTGCGTCAGTTTCGTTCTCAAATGACAGGCGGAACATTCCACCCAGACCTTCGCGAATCTTAAGCAGTTCGATATCCTTGATATTTATATTTTTGCTGAATAATGCATTTGAAATTCGGCTTATTATACCAGGCTCATCTTTAACATATATCGAGATATGAAATAAAGGCGAGATAAAACCTTTTGTATCCTTAGGAATAATATTACGGTTTTCCCGCGCTTCAATGAATTCATTTTCAAGCTTATCAGATTCATTGGCGGATAGCTGATTGCGCATAAGGTTAAGTTCATTTTGTAAAGAATCCAGCGCTTCAATGATTTCATTTTTATTATATTTTAATACTGGCTTCCAGATATTAAAATCGCTTGAAGCTATGCGCGTCATGTCTTTAAAGCCGCCGGCGGCAAAGTCGAGATTGTTCTTATTCCTGCTGTTTTTTGCGGCGTTATTTACAAGCGCAACAGACAACAGCTGAGGCAGATGACTTACATTAGCGACAACCTTATCATGCTCGAACGGATTAAGAAAAACCACTCGCGCGCCAAGCAGTTTTATGACAGCCAGCAACTGTTCGCGCTTACTTATACCGGCTTCTTTATCAGAAACAATATAAACTGCATTCTCGAACAGGAGAGGGTCCGAGTTCTGATAGCCTCCTTTTTCTTTGCCGGTCATGGGATGACCGCCAATGTACAATCCCCTGCTTGCAAAAGACTGCCATAATTCCTCAAACACTCCCTTTACGCCGCACACATCAGTCAGGATAGTAGTTTCTTTCAGGGAAGGGGCAAGTATCTTAAAAGCTACGAGAGAATTATCGACAGGGAGACAGAGGAAAATAATGTCTGAGGAAAGAGATTCTTCAACCGATTCTAATTGTTTGTCTATTACCTTATCTTCAAGTGCCTGGCGGGTTACTTCGGGCAAGTCAAAAGCTTTAATAAAAAATAAATTGCTACTATACTTTAGGGCCTTGGCGATTGATCCTCCAATCAGCCCAAGTCCTAAAATTGAAATTTCGGTATGTTTTATTTTTTGTTCCAAAAAATCTTTACAGTATTATCAAATTTCCCTGACTGATTAAATAGTTCTGCCGATTGCCTGAGCGATTGTTTTTAATTCCTTCATCATGCCGAAATACTGATTAGGCAGAAGTGCCTGTGGTCCGTCTGAAAGTGCCTTTTCCGGTTCATGATGGATTTCTACCATAATAGCATCAGCACCCGCAGCTACGGCGGCTCTTGCCATCGGGATTACCTGATCACGGTAGCCGGTTGCGTGCGAAGGGTCGGCACATACCGGCAGATGACTTATCTTATGAACAACCGGAATGGCGGACAGGTCAAATGTATTTCTTGTATATGTTTCAAAAGTTCTGATTCCGCGTTCGCAGAGTATTACATTTTTGTTTCCATTCGATAAAATATATTCAGCCGACATCATCCATTCTTCAATTGTACCGGCAAGCCCGCGCTTTAGCATTACGGGAATTTCACTTTTCCCCAGCTCTTTTAAGAAAGGGAAATTCTGCATATTACGTGCACCGACCTGGAAAATATCTGTATATTTTGCAATAAGGTCAATCTGTTCATTTTGCATTACCTCGGTTATAACAAGCAGTCCGTTCTCATCAGCGGCTCTTCGTAAAAGCTTTAAGCCCTCTTCGCCCATGCCCTGGAAAGAATAAGGTGAAGTTCTTGGTTTAAAAGCTCCGCCACGAAGTATCTTCCCGCCCCCTTCGGCTACTATTTTAGCTAAGTGGAATATCTGATGTTCGCTTTCAACCGAGCATGGACCAGCCATAACGACCACATTATTACCGCCGATTTCCACACCTTTTATCTTAAAAACAGTATCTTCTTTCTTAAAACTGCGGCTGGCAAGCTTATATGGTTCAGTTATACGGTGAACTTCAAAAACTCCGTCTATAATCTTAACCTGGCGGATATCAAAGTCAGGCTTTACGCCGATTGCACCAAGGACTATCTGCTCCACACCGGTTGATTTATGAACATCAAAACCAAAAGCTTCAAGATGTTTTATTATATTTTCTGTCTGATTTTCGCTTACATTTTTTTCAAGTACAATGACCACCTACAACTCCCGCTAATTTAATTATAAAATTTCTTCTCTCCGGTTCCGATTCAGTTTATGTAAAAAATATTTCTTTTCAGGCGTTGCGCAGTTGTAACCAGGGCATACGCGCGGTAATAAGGATTATATGCTAAACTGAAATCGACAATGTAAAGATACTCTTTATTGTTCTTTTTCTCAAAGTCTAAAATTCTAAATATTTTTGAATGGTACGACTGCGGCAGATTATTTGATTTTGTTGTCCAATATTCATGAGTCCACTATAAAAAGGACATCTAAATTTTTTCAGGTTTTTTTTTGACAAAATATTCCTTTCATAGATTGCGTACAAACAACTAATCGGGTCTATGTTGTTTATAGTGGGTAAAAAGAGAAAAGCAGAGTAAATTTGGATAA
>JBAXDX010000106.1:0-8455 GCA_037140715.1 Ignavibacteria bacterium | reverse complement strand
TTGTGGCGGGTAAATTAAAGTATGATTACCCACTATAAACAACATAGAGCCTGATTAGTTTTAGTCCGGCGGAAACAGATTTATCTGAAATAGTTTCACTGAATATTGATTTAATAAGTACACGCGGAAAGCAGAAAGGGATTGAGATAATTAGTGAAGCCGACCGGAACCGGATTGTTAATGCAGATGAGGCTATGCTTAATACTGTTCTGCGTAATCTTTTGTCAAATGCTGTAAAGTTTACTAATCAGGGGGGGGGAAAGTAACAGTCAGGGCAGCAGAAGTAAAAAATAATATGACGGAGATATCAGTAACTGACAGCGGTGTCGGGATGTCGGAAGAGTTATCTCAAAAGTTATTTAAGACAGATGAAAAAGTAGGGCGCAGAGGTACTGACAATGAACCAAGCATAGGTCTGGGTTTATTGCTCTGCAAAGAATTTGTAGAAAAGTATGGCGGCAGAATTTGGGTGAAAAGTGAGAAGGGCAGGGGAACTGCTTTTTATTTTACGATTCCAGCAGCGAGGCAAAGGTAAAGTAAAACACAATAGATTCCGGGGGGCTTTATCTTTACCCCTGCCTTCACCTGTTCAAGGCAAAGCATTTAATGATCTGCGTAACATGTGTAAATAATAATTATTTTAGGAATTATGGAAGTTTATATGAAACGGGTATAAGAGTTGTAATTTTCTTAACCATACTCAGAATATTAATCTTTGGACTCGACAAGAATAGTAACAGGACCATCGTTCATAATTTTTATCATCATCATCGCGCCAAAAATACCGGACTTAACCTTGTCAGCACCTATGTTTTCCTTAACGCGCGCGATAAATTTCTCATACATACGCTTGGTAGCTTCTGGTCTTGCGGCATCTGAAAAACTTGGACGGTTGCCGTGGCGGGCATCGCCATATAATGTAAATTGGGAGATAATCAGAATTTCACCCTCAATTTCTTTTAGCGACAGATTCATTTTTTCATTTTCATCTTCAAATATTCTCAAATTACAGCACTTATCGGCAACAAATGTTATGTCTTCATCTTTATCGTCATGCTTAATGCCAAGCAGAATAACCATTCCTTTGCCAATTTCAGCAGAATAATTCTCCTTGCTGATATAAACTCCGCCTTCGCTTACACGTTGTACTAATGCTCTCAGGATTTTACTCCGCAAATAACGCGTTCGATGTTAAGGTAATCTTTTATGATCTTAATATTCTTATAGTTATCCGCTTCCATTATCTCATAAACGCAGCCAGCCTGACCTTTCCCAACTTCAAAAAAGAGATATCCGTTTTCATTTAGCAGTAACTCAGCCTTTCCTGAAATAGATTTATAGAAAGTAAGCCCGTCATTTTCATCAGTTACTGCTTCTCTTGGCTCAAAGCGGATGATTTCTGCCTGTAATGTCGGATATTCATTTACCGGCACATACGGAGGATTTGAAACGATGATGTCGAATTTATTTTCAAATTCAGTTTCTGTTGATAGAATATCTTTGTGCAAAAACACGATTCTGTCGGAGACTGAATTATCCGCAGCATTTTGTTTTGCCAGTTTAAGTGCATCTCTGCTGATATCAATTGAGGTAAAATGAGACTGGGGTAAATATTTGGCTAAACTTATGGGAATATTGCCGGTTCCTGTGCCAATGTCCAGGATATTAAAGCAATTATCTTTAGGAAAAGCATTTATTATTGATTCAACTAATATTTCAGTTTCAGGACGGGGAATTAGAACTGACCTGTCCACCTGAAACGGCAGTCCGTAGAATTCAACTGAGCCAACGATATACTGCAACGGTTCAAACGTGGCACGCCTTTTAATCGTTTCGCGGTAGGTGGCGAGTTCTTTCTCTTTAAGAGGTTTGTCAAAAGCCATGTAAAGGTCCAGCCTTTTACATTTCAGAACGTGGGCAAGTAATATTTCAGCATTAACGCGCGGAGATTCAATTCCCTTTTTCTCAAAATAACTGGTTGATAATTTTATACTTTCTAATACTGTTACCATAACTTCATATCCAGACATTGTTAAATAATTTAATGCAACCGCCCGCGTTTCTTAAAATAGCTCAACAGCGCTTTATCAAACGGAGTTGATGTATCAGTCAGATTATATTCAATTCCGGAATTGACGCATTCCTGTTTAATATTCTGAATATAATCATTCATCGCCTGCTGATAAGCATTTTGAATCTGGTAAGGCTGAGCAACAATTTCGTCATCTGTTTCAAGGTCTTTGAACACAGCATCCCGACCAAAAGCAAAACTTCTTTCAAGCGGATCGAGTACCTGAAAAACTATTACTTCGTTTTTCTTATACCTGAAATGCCTGAGAGCAGTCAGAACGGAATTAATATCGTCAAAAAAATCTGATATAATTATTATAAGTCCGCGTTTTTTAACTTTCTCAGCTAATAAGTTCAGACACTCAGCCGTGCATGTCTTCGATGATGGTTTTGAGGTGGCAAGCGTCTTTAGAAGAGTGATTAAATATGCTCTGTTTGATTTGGGCGGCATCAGGGCTTCAATTTTATCTGAATAGAGTGCCAGCCCGACTGAATCCTGTTGCTTTATCATTAGATACATCAGACTTGCAGCAAGTATGGAGGCATATTCGAGCTTCTTTATACTATTGTTATAAGAAAAATCCATCGAGCGACTGACATCAACAATAATATGACTAATAAGATTAGTTTCTTCCTCGAACTGTTTCACATAAAATCTCTCAGTCTTTGCATAGGCTTTCCAGTCTATATTTTTCAGCACATCGCCCTGCATATACGGGCGATGCTCGCTAAACTCCGCGCTAAAACCATGATAAGGACTTTTATGAAGTCCTGCAATAAATCCCTCAACTACCAAATGTGCCTTTAGCTCAAGAGAGTTAAGCCTAGATACAACTGAGGGATCTAAGAACTTTCTATAATCCTGATTTATTTCGGGCATTATTTCTTTTCTACGAGGTTCTTCTTTACAATTTCCTGTGGACTCAGACCCATATTATCCAGTTCAGATTTTGCCGATGGAACCATTTCATTGTCCGGATACTTCTCGATAAACAGTTTGTAAGCCACAGTAGCTGAATCATAACGGCGGAGGTCATTGGATTCAATAAAACCAACCATAAATAAACTCTTGGGAGCTTCTTCGCTTTTAGGATACTGATTATATATTTTCTTATAAATGGAGATACCTTTATTTAGAGATTCATCCTGAGAAATATTTTTTACAACGCCGGCGTGATATATTTTAGCAGATTCAAACAAAGCTTTTGAGGCATTTATGCTTTGAGGATAATCATCAGCAAGTTTCTCGAAAATATCTGCGGCTTCTTTCAGGCGTTCTTCCTTCTGAGCTTTTTGGGCAGCGTTCCATAACTGTTGCTCACTTTTTCCCGAACATCCGGCTAAAACAAACATAAAAATAATTAAGAGACTAAACGATAAAGTGTATCTGTACATTTCTTTCCTGAATTTATTATATGAAATTTTAATACAAACTAATTTGTGTAGAAAAAGGGGTAAAAGTCAAATGAATTGAGATAAATTATAATCGTCCTTTAAAGAATCTCCGCGTGTACCGGAGACTCCTCTTCCGAGTGAGTTCATGATATGCTGAATGTATGAACTGCTGTTAACCGGATCATCAACAAAAAGTTTTTTGTTTGGATAACTGCAGTACTTGTCCCGATAAAGCTTTGGAGTAAAGTCCGGCATAACGACATTCGCGCCGACTCTTAAAGCTTTTTCCCTGCCAAGCAAATCAATTGTGGCGATTGCTGTAGTAGCCGGAATACGGGCATTTTTAAGCAGGATTCTCGCAACTGCGATAGTTTTCAGAGTTAATTCCACACTGCCCACGCTTTTATTGCGGAAAGGGGTATTCGGAGATGGAACAAACGGACTAAATGACGCATAATCAATATTAAGTTCTTTGCAAAGAAAGAGGTCATCAGCGATGTCTTCAATTGTCTGACCAGGCAGACCAATTAAATTCCCGCTGCCTGTCTCATAGCCGATTGATTTAAGGAATTTCAGATGCTCAATTCTGTCCTTAATCTTCTGCTTCTGATGCAGTGATGAATAAAGTTCCGGGTTAGCGGTTTCATGTTTTAAGAGATAACAATCCGCTCCGGCATATTTCCAGGTTTTATATTCCTCATAATCCCGTTCGCCGAGACTAAGCGCAATAGCAAGTCCGCTATTTTGCTTTATAAAATAGATTATATATGCAATTTTATCCATATCATAAGAACTATCCTCACCTGACTGAAGGATAATGCTTCTGATGCCGGAATTGGAAATTGTCTTTGCGGTTTCGATTACTTCATCGGGAGTCATGCGGTATCTTTCGATTACATTGTTGCTCTGCCTTAGTCCGCAATAGAGGCAGTCAGATTCACAGTAATTGGAAAAGTCTATAATCCCCCTGAGGTGAATTTCATCGCCACAGTAATGTTTACGGATTTCATAGGCGCGATCATAAAGTTTACGCGTGTTCCTGAAATCAGTCAGCTCAAGAAGATAAATTACATCCTCTTTCGATAAGTCCGGTTTATGAAGAATTTCGTCAAGTTTCATATTTTTTTATTGCCTAAAAAAAGACATCCCTTTCGCCCGATTCTACCCTGTTAATCATATTCGCGACCTTCTTTTTAGAGGTTTCGCTTTCTTTTTCTATTTGTAATTTTAGAAATTCTTCTCCCTTCAGCTTTGTTTCATCAGAAGCAAAATCGATTAAATATTCCTTAAATGTCGCGAGAGCATTGGGGACGCATATTTTGCCAATATTTCCTATTTTTGCTAACTCCATAAATCTGTCACCTGTTCGCAGAGAGCGATAACACGCTGTGCAAAAACTCGGTAAGTAGCCAAGCCGGAAGCAGTCTTTCACTACCTCGTCCAGCGAGCGGTGGTCGCCTAACTGGAACTGTTCCATTTCTTTATTGCCACTGATGGTTTCAGACTCCTTATATGCTCCTGGAGAGGTCCTGCTTCCCGCGCTTATCTGAGAAATTCCGACTGTAAACAATTCGCGTCTCAGTTCAGCTTTTTCCCTTGTTGAGAGAATAATTCCGGTATATGGTACCGCAAGACGAATTACCGCGACCAGTTTCTTAAATGATGCGTCATCAACAGCATAAGGAGGATGATTTGCCACAGGAGCATTTAGAGCAGGTTCTAATCTTGGAACAGACATAGTATGCGGACCAATGCCGTATTTTGAATCCAGATTAAAAGCATGACTTAAAAGTGCCAGCGTTTCGAAACGGTAATCTGTCAGACCGAATAATGAACCAATGCCGACATCCTCAATACCAGCCTGAAGAGCACGGTCAACGGCATAAAGACGCCAGGGATAGTCGCTCTTTGGTCCGCCGGGATGCATTATTTTATATGTATCAAAATGATAAGTTTCCTGAAAACACTGATAAGTGCCAATTCCGAAACTCTTTAATGTCTTAAAATCTTCAACGCTGAGCGGAGCGGAGTTTACGTTAATCCGCCGTATGTTACCATTATTGACGTTTACCTTATACATTACATCAATTGCTTCCCCCATATATTGAAGAGCTGGTTTGCCTGGTGTTTCACCCGCGACAAGCAGAATTCTCTTATGTCCCTGCGAAACAAGATATTCTGTTTCTTCTCTGATTTCATCTAAAGAAAGTGCTTTCCTGATCAGTTCTTTATTATCCCGTCTGAAGGCACAGTAAAGACAATTATTGACACATAAGTTCGTAATGTAAAGCGGAGCAAACATTACAAGTCTGTTGCCATAGATTTTTTCTTTTATTTCCTTAGCTGTATGAAAAAGTTTTTCAACTATTTCATGAGACGTTATATTTAGAAGTGCAGCGCTCTCCTTAATATTGAGTCCCTTAGCTTCTCCTGCTTTTTCAATTACTTCAAGCTGGAATACTTCATCATTCAGAGACTTATCGTTTAGAAGCAAATTAATATACGCTTCGTCAATAAATTCCATGTTATACCTGTTATATTTATGGTTAATTTATATGGAGCAACAATTAACATACCATTGGGAAAGAGTCAAATGTCTGCTATAAAAAGGCATTTAATAAATACATTCTTAAAAAAGAGAATATATTTCCTCTATTTTTTTTATATTTTCAGTAATTATAAAGATTATCCTGCGGAGTTTTTGGACAAAACAAGTAGTTTTAAGACTGGTGCGATGAGCCTGAAAAGAAAAGGGGTATCCTCTAAAAACAAAGCCCTGCTGATATTTTCAACAAGGCTTTGATTATAAATGTCTGTTACATTAAAAATTGATACTGCTTAAATTACTGCGCTTTCAGTCATTTCAACCGTACCTTTAGCCGTGCTGATCTTATAGTTTATTCCAAAGGCGATAGTAATATTATTATTAATATGTCCATGTTTGAAGTTATATATAACCGGGATTTCCCGTTTCCCAAAATAATCGTCAATAACTTCATTTAGTGTGAGAGACTTTTTGTATTGGTCAGCTTCATAGCAGTCAACAAAGTGTCCAAGAATAACACCTTTTACCTGGTCCAAAGCACCAGAGAGTTTTAGCTGATTAAGCATCCTGTCAATGCGGTAAGGAGGCTCTCCGATATCTTCAAGCATAAGTATTGTTTCTTTAAAGGAAGGAAGATAATTTGTTCCCATAAGAGCAGTAATCAGCGAAAGATTTCCACCAATTAACTGCGCATCAGTTTCGCCGGGCTTCAGGATATAAAATTTTTCATTTTCAGGGTTTACAATCTTTCCAAATTTCTTTTTAGATGTAATTACCTCCCAAAACATTTCTTCGGTAAACTGACTTACTTCGTTCCAGAGATCAACGGCAAGCATCGGTCCTGCAAATGTTACAAGTCCTGTTTTCTTAAGGAAAGCCATCTGAAGCGCTGTAATATCACTATAGCCGACAAATATTTTAGGATTTTTTTTTATCAGATTATAATCAATATTATTAAGCAGTCTCGGAGTTCCATAGCCTCCGCGCACGCAGATAATCGCTTTTACTTCGGGTTTTGCAAACATATAATGAATATCTTCCAGCCTGTTTTCATCCTTGCCGGCAAGATATCCGGAATACTGCCCGACATTCTTTCCTACTTCTACTTGGTAGCCTGATTTCTCAAGATAACATACACCCTTTTCAATCCTCGTCAAATCATCGGGACTTGAAGCTGGTGAGATAATTCCAATCAGTTCGCCTTTGTTTAATTTCGGTGGTTTAACTATTTCCATGCTACTCTATGTTTATTATTGAAAATAAATCAATCGTTTTAAGGATTAATTTTACAGATTTAAGAGAATAAAACAATTGCCAGATTTTGTACAGTATAATAACATTCCGTATATGAATGAAATATGGTATCTGCTCAAAAAAGGATGGCATTATTTTCTAATAATCATACCTGGTCGGGATTAAGAAAATATAATCCGTACCTAAAGTTTTTGGTTAAACAATGCAATCCTTCCTGTTCCACTCCGTCAGCTTTTCTTTTATAAAGTCGATAGTTATCTGGTGTTCTTTCGCGCCCGCAGTTTCGACTTTA
This sequence comes from Ignavibacteria bacterium, assembly GCA_037140715.1. Classification (GTDB taxonomy): domain Bacteria; phylum Bacteroidota; class Ignavibacteria; order Ignavibacteriales; family SURF-24; genus JAUZPB01. The sequence goes on along the minus strand of JBAXDX010000106.1, from coordinate 899 downwards.
AATGGTTTTCCAAAAGCTATATGCACTTTTTTCTTTATATCAACAGCTCCCATTTCCTTCAGGTATTTACCGTTTGCCCATGCATCAGTTACCAGAGCGGTCGGAACAATATACGCACCTGTTTTCTTTGCGAGTTTTACTCCAAGCGAGTTAAACTGTTCAGCTTGAAAACTGCTGCTTCTGGTTTTCTGCGGGAAAATTATAATTGAGCGACCATTCTTAAGATATTCCGCACCTTCAGTAATTACGTGTATCAGGTCTTCTTTCGGATTGTTTCTGCCAACAATGATAGGATTGCGTGAGCCAAGTACATACTTAAAATATGGATAGTTCAATAACTCCTGTTTTACAACAAATGTAACTTCCTTTACCGGCTGAATAATGCATGGGAGTATAACTGTTTCAAGCGTGCTCATGTGATTGGAAATGAAAACGGCAGGACCATCGAACGAACCGATGTTTTCCATTCCGCTTAATTCAAAACTAATCCCGACACTTTCAAGTGCCCTGAATATTTCAAAGCTCGAATGAGCCCACTCCGCTTCTTTATAAAGTCCGGCTTTTGCCATATTGCCTGATCTAATCATTATCTTAACCAGCTTTGGAAAAAACCTCAGCGCGGGGGAAAATAAATGAATCTTCTTAGCAATAGCTTTGGAAGAATAGATATTATTTTCCGCGAGCGTTACAGAATATTTTATTTTTGTATTTGAATCCAATGTATAAATCTCATTCCTTATTAATAAAAAAAACAACCATACTTGACAAAACTCCTGATGAGAGACATTCTCTTTTTAAGATGGGAGCAAATCCATTGGATTTTCCAAAAAAGTGTGAAATACGCGCAAAATAATACGTTCCTGTGCCGTTATATTTGAATATGGGTATTTATATAGAAC
>JBAXDX010000105.1:0-8654 GCA_037140715.1 Ignavibacteria bacterium | reverse complement strand
GAGCGTCACGGGTCAATCGGAAAACTCCAAGTACCTCATGAGGGTCAAAGTTCCCTGAATTTTAATAATTTTAAATTTATTTTAGAAAAAAGAGTAGTCTTTTGAAATTCAGGCAGGGAGTAAATTACCAGCAATGCTGTCAGGTTAATACCATATTGCGCCCTTACAGGGCTTATGGATTTCTATTTTGCTTTTCGATGGGCGCGTTGCCCATCGCTGAATATTTCGCCCTTTCAGGGCTAAATCAGCCCTGAAAGGGCGAAATATAATAGCACAGGGCATCGCCCTGTGAAAAATGAATACCCCCCGCACAACCAAAAGCCCTGAAAGGGCGCAATAAAAGTTTTGTACCTTAACCTGACAACATTGGAATCACCAGGGCATCCGTCTCAAAACTTCGGGACTTATAAATCTTATCCGCTTTTCATAATCTTAATAATAATCTTAATCCTGCCCGGGTATGATTAAAATCAGAACTATGATTAAGATAATTAATCAGAATTATCATAATAAAAAACCCGCGGTCAGCACGCGGGTTCTTTATTAACCGGCAGGTAAATATCAGAGCTTCTTTTTGCAGCTAATCTACATAAGAAATATAATTATTGTCATCTGGACTCAGTCCGTACTGGATTGAAGAAATCTCATTAAATAAATCAACCTCAAACTTCCCTGCCTGACCATCATTAAATGTCATAGTCCTGTCTTTATAAGTCAGCGAACTTACAGGTGAAATAACAGCCGCCGTTCCGGTGCCGAAAATACTCAGAACGTTCCCTTTCTCATATTCAGATACTACTTCATCAATCGAGACAAGCCTTTCCGTTACATTTTCCCCTCTTTTTCTTAAAAGCTCAAGCACGGTAGCTCTTATAACTCCCGGCAGAATACTTCCGGTTAACAGCGGAGTAACGATTTCATTTTTAAACCGGATGAATATATTCATAGTCCCGACCTCTTCAATAAACTTCTGTTCAACGCCGTCAAGCCACAATACCTGCGTAAACCCTTTTTTCTGCGCATCCTGACCGGCATAAAGACTTGCCGCATAATTGGCAGGAGTTTTACAATCGCCAAGCCCCTTACGTACAGCCCTCACGAACTCATCCTGAGCTAAAATCTTCACCGGTTTAAATCCTTCCGGGTAATAAGCTCCTACAGGGGATAACATTATTATCAGCTTATAAAGCCCGGATGCATGGACTCCAAGTGAGGGGTCGGTACCAATGATGAGAGGTCTGATATATAATGACTGAGCTTCCTTATCCGGAACCCAGTTCCGGTCGGTCTTTATTAATTCTTTAAGAGCTTCAAGCATAAAATCGACATCAACTTCAGGAATACAGAGCTTGTGGCACGAGTTATTGAGACGCTGGAAATGTATATCCGGTCTGAATATACCAATTCTTCCATCTTTCATCCTGAATGCCTTTAAGCCTTCAAAAACAGCCTGCCCGTAATGAAACACAGTTGTTGCAGGACTTAAAGATAAGTTCTCGAAAGCTTTAATCGTGGCATTGTGCCATCCGCCGGTTTCATCATAATCCATTTCGAAGACGTGGTCAGTAAATATCTTACCGAATTCCAGCTTTTCAGGCAACTGAACAGAGATTGTATGATTTTCTTTTATAAGATAATTAATGTTAAGCATAATGACCTGCCTCTAATAAGTAATAAATAAATGACCTGGTAAACTGTAAATTTCTCAAATACATATTAAGAAATTAAAATGAAAGTTAAAAACTAAAAATCATGACACAGACGTGGCCTGTTAATGGAAAAAGTATCTTGTTCCGATACCCGCTTCAAAATCCATTGAGGTCGATGGAATCAGCTTAAAGACCGGCGCGATTTCAAAAAACACATCAACAGGAATATCACGTCCATACCACGCTACACCCATCACTCCGCGCACACCAAACGAGGCATCTTCGCGTTCTTTGGTAAGCAACCTTCCGCCAAAGCCATAATAAACAGGCATCCTTTCTTCGGACTTTATAATATCTTCAATGTGGTATAAATAATCACAGCTGATATACAGACTGCGGTCATTTTGTATCAGCGAGTAGCCTGTTGTTATACTGACAGCGTTTACTGAATTGAGCCATAACTTTAAGTTTATGCCTGAAGGCTCTCCGACTTTAATACCAAGTCCCGATCCGCTCTCCTGTGAATATGCAAATCCGGAAGCAATTAGTAAAATATATGCGTACCAGATAAATCTTTTCATCATTAATGCCTTTTGTTATATAAATATATAACTAAAATTAAGGGTTTTTAATATAACTGTAAATGTTTTTATGCTTATTCTTTGTTAAATTTAATCTGTTTTTTTCAAAAAGGAAGAAACCGGCTGTTTTCAGAATATGATTTTCTGTATTAATACTGTTAATGTAAAATAAATAAAAAGAGAGAGAAAAATGGGAATAGAAGAACGCGCTGAGAGTGTCTGCCAGACTGCGGATGAATTGTCTTCGGAATTTAATTATTCGAGCCACGAGGTTGCTATAATACTTGCAGCCGGACATGGTAAAAGGATTAAATCGCAAACTTCAAAGATGCTACATAAGATATGGGAAGTGCCGACTGTGGAGCGCGTGTACAATGCGTGTCAAAACGCCATTGAGGGTATCAATATGCTGGTTGTCGTAGGTATTAAGGCTCAGGACGTAATGGAAGTAATAGGTAAAAGAAATAATACACTTTTTGCCTGTCAGGAAACGCAGAACGGAACCGGTCATGCCGTGCAGGTCGCCCTGCAAAAGATAAATCAGGATGAATTCGATGGAACTGTTTACGTTTTGCCAGGCGATATGGGACTTATAGACAAACAGACAATCTCAATGTTCCGCCAGGAATTCATTAACTCCGGAAGCGATATGATGGTCTTAACGGGAATTTATGAAGGCGACCCGGCGCTCAACAGCTACGGACGCATTATCCGCGTTAAGGAATATGACTCAGCCGGAGCGCCTTCCGGCAGGGATACTGGTAATGTAATAGAAATCATGGAGTATAAGGATATACTTCACCTTGATGATTGTAATCCCTATATACTGACGTTTAACGGAAGGCAGTATAATTACTCGCGCCAGGAACTGATTGAAAATAATGAGTTTAATTCCGGCGTTTATGCCTTTGATTATAAAAAACTTGTCCGGCTGAGCAATAAACTGGGCAGTAACAATGTACAAAAGGAAATTTACATCACCGACCTTATAGCGCTGTTTAACCAGCATGGCTTTACCGTTGACGCGGTAAGTCCTAAAGAGCAATACGTGCTGATGGGCTTTAATAATAAGTCTGTATTATGGGAAATGGAAGAAATAGCACGGAATAATGCTTATGATAAGCTGAAAGATATAATCGAGATAACCGACCCTGACGATTTTTTTATCGATGATGTCGTAATAGATGAAATTCTGAGAATGGATGAAAAAGGCATTCCGCTGGATATAAAAATCGGGAATGGAGTTTATATCGGCAAAGGGGTTAAACTGAACTATAATCTTACATTTAAAAAGAATGCCTGTGTAAGCGGCAATGTCAGTTTTGGAAAGAATATTACTGTGTGGGAGAATGCTCACCTGTCATGCTTTAAACAACAGAAGCTGAATATAGGAGATAATGTAGAAATTCTTAGTGGAGATATTATAAAGGGAAATATAGAGATTGGGGATAACTGCAGGATTGAGTCGGGTGTTAATATTACAGGTAGCGATGATTATCCTACGGTAATAGGCAGACATGTACTGATTAAAGGTACGAGTTATATCTTCGGGACAACTATTGAGGATGATATACATGTGGAACACAGCGTTCTGATTAGGAAAAAGGTAGAGAAACTTTACAAGAAGAATGGACGGATACAAAACGTGAAATATTATCTTCCGATGCCAGAAGGAATGGACACGATAAGCAGTCTGTAAACGGTAAGCCTGAAAAATAAAAAAGCAATGTAACCAGAGGGTTACATTGCTAAAATATAAACTTTACGCAGAGAAGTAAAATTATAAAGCCTCAGAGACGAGAGCGTCCGGCAATGAGTTAAAGTACTTTGTTAAAGCGGCTTTCTTTCTTGAAGCTGTATTTCTATGAAGTCTTCCTTTTAAGGCATTTTTATCGAGAGCGGAAACCGCATCCTTATAAATCTGTCCGGCTGCAGTCTTATCTTCAGCATTAAAGACATTTTTTACTAACGTTTTTATTTTAGAAACAGCGGACTTGTTAACCAGTCTTCTTTTCTCGCTGACTTTTATTCTTTTCTTTGCCGACTTATGATGAGCCATTTCTTACCTATTATTTTTAATTTGAGGAGTAAATATATACAAGAAAGCCTTTTATGTCAACTTTTGAGGATTATTTTTAATATTATACCTTTAAAAGCGCGAAATACCAGTTAAAACAAATGATTTTAAATCACCGGATAGCATAAAATTACCTGTCGCGGTGCTATAAAGCCGTTCTCACCCTCTTAACCTCTTCAAGAACAGCCGGAATTATGTCCCCCGCCCTGCCATACAGACAATAATCTGCAAGATAAGATATTTCAGTTTCCCCGATATTTATTTCTACAAGGCAGGCTCCAAAACGCCTGGCGATAAAAGGAATCTGTGCAGCCGGATATACAACACTGGCGGTTCCTGCAATAAAGATAACCCCGCATCTCTGAGCAGCCTTTTCAGCCTGATTAAATTCAGACTCAGGCAACGACTCCCCGAACCATACTACATCAGGTCTGATAAGCCCGCCGCACAGGCATTTTGGTGCTTTATCATAGAATGTAAAGTTTGGCGAGTTATAATAGGCATGACACTTAATGCAGTAACTCCTTTCAATATTGCCGTGGAGTTCAAATACAGTTTCGCTACCTGCCCTGCGGTGCAGATTATCTATATTCTGGGTTACAACAGATACATCGGGAAAATACTTCTGGAACTCCGCAATCGCATAATGCGCTTTGTTTGGACCTGACTCACGGATAATCTGCCTTCTGTACTGATACCATTCCCACACAAGGTCAGGATTCTTCATAAAAGCATCGAAGTTTGCCAGCTCCTCCGGCTTCATTTTATTCCAGATACCATCGGCATCGCGGAAAGTAGGTATGCCACTTTCAGCCGAAACGCCGGCACCGGTTAAAAACAGGACTGATTCAGTATTTCTAAGTAATTCGATTAATTCAGGTTTAATAAGTTCCGGTTTACTTTCCATTATTACCTCAGTTTGATTATTTATCTTTAATTTTTTCTATCAGGGTTCTGCCTTCAGCAAGGAATTTATCATCGTCCTGATTTGCTTTAGGAGACCTCTCAAGTTTATTTAAGTTCTCTTTAGCCTTCTGATATTCATCATTTTCGATATATAACTTCGCCAGTTCAAGATAAAACATCCTAAAATTTGGTTTAATTTCAACAGCGGTTTTCAGCTCTGATTCAGCTTTATCTAAATCGCCCCAGCCAAGACCAAGCGGCAGACGCACAAGATACGGTTTCTCGCATACCTTCAAATGGGTTCTGCCAAGAACGTAATGCGAAACAGCCTGGACATGACTGTCGCCATTGCCAAGCTTCAGGGCTGTTTCAGCGTCTTCCTTTACCCTGTTAACTATCCCAATCACGGAAAATATGCCCTTAAACAGAGCTATTTTTCCATTGGCAATAGCACGCCTCAGATAAGTAACTGACTTATCGGGAGCGAGCCTTACAGCCTTATCGGCATAGTCGAAAGCAGCCTGGTATTCTGCCTGCCTCTCAGCTTTCTGAATGTCAGAACTTGCCGGCAGTTCATCCGCAATATCAACGTATGAACGGCTGATTCTCCAATAAATCTCCCAATTACCGGGATTTATCTTATCGGCTGCCATATATTTATCCAAAGCGCCATTATTGTCAAACTGCTTTTCAGCAAGCTTATCCCCCTGTTGAAGAAGCTCTTTTAAATTCTGCTGATTTTGAGCTTTCGGGGAGCCGGTACAGATGATTATCAATGAAAAGACAAGGGCTAAGAGAGTATATTTTTTAATCATAAAGTTTTCCTTAATCAAAAAGTGTTTGTTTAGTTTCATTACTTTGTCTGATAAAATCTTCGGAGATATAGAATGCAGTTCCGGCAAGCGGCTGGAATTTAGTCCATCGCCCGCTGTTGCCCGCTTCATTTTGTATAGCGCTTTTGTAGGCATTAGTTTTGGCACTTAATTCATCAGCCTGATAGAGTATTATAGATTCTAAAGTCTTCGGAATAACAGGAGATGCAAATTCGAGTTTCCCCTGGTGGCTGAGGACAAGATGAATCAGCTGCTGCTTTAATTCCTCAGGGAAATCAGATATCTGCGAAATCTTTTGATTTATCTCCATAGCCGCTATGACAATATGCCCTAAAAGCTTGCCTTTATCAGAGTAGTCGAACGTTCCATCAAAGGTAAGTTCTTCAACCTTTCCGAAATCATGCAGCATTGCCCCGCAGATCAAAAGGTCGCGGTTTACTTCAGGGTGAACATCGCACATAAGATCGCAGATTCTGATAATTTCAAGCGTATGCTCAATCAGTCCGTGCAGGTACGCATGATGCCATGATTTCCCGGCAGGTGCTTTTGCATATACCTCGAAGACCTGCTGGCTGAATATCCGCGAAATTAATTTTTTAAGATAAAAATTAGTCAGCTTATCAATCCTTGACTTAAACTCCCGTTTCATAATCATAAGGTCGCGCCTGGAACGCGGCATAAAGTCGTCCGGTGAAACAGGCTCATCGGCTTCTGTAACTCTTATATCAGTTACTTTTATCTGCATCTGACCATTATATTCATCCATTGCGCCCCTGACCTTAACAATCGCACCCGGGGCAGCACGAGTAAGAAAGCCATCAAAGTTATCCCATACATTAGCCGTAAGTGAAAGGAACCGGTCGCCAAGCTCAAGATTAAGATATGGTTTATTGTTCTTGGTAGATTTAACCTCGCATTTCCTGAGCATCAGATAATGTTCGACAGGTTCTCCCTTTGATATTTTCGATAGTGGTTTTTGTGTCAGCATATTTATAAGATTAATTTTAGTTAGACAAACTTCAAAGCATGGTTTTGAATACAGAATATCCAGTCTGATGATTTCATTAATGGTATTATACTTCCCCGCAAGATAATAAAAAAACGATTAATGGTATAGGAACTATTCAAAAAAAAATAATCCTGTCAAAAGAGCCGCATAATATTTAGATTCTTATTATAATAACAGAACCAGCGAACTGACTACTGAAAACAAAAGCCTCACTTCTCAATCTTATTAAGTTCCTTCTGCTTATCCTCTGCAAGCGAAGCCTTATAGAATTCGCTGTCTGAAGGCAGAAGCAGACTCAGTTCCGATATGTTCTCAATTTTAGCCGAAGCCTTTTTAATGATAAAATTCAACACATGCCCTCCTCTTTTCCTGTCTTTACTTATAAAATGGAAATGATAGCCCGGTACATTAAGCCCCTTTACGAAAGCCGGCGACCTGAAGCCGAGTATTGTGCCTTCAACGTCTTCAAACATAAACTCAGACTGCTTTTTAACTACTTCGACAAGAGAGATGTATGGCGGATATTGTTTTGGGACACTTCTTGCTTTTACAGCCTTAAATAATCCGTCAAGCCTTACGGCATAAAAAATATTAAGAGTTGGTAAAAGACTGTCGATTTGTTTTTCCAGAACCTGTTGATTAGTGCCCTCAGTTAAATTATCAACCGGCTTATCCTGGCGGAATAATGTTACAGTAGCAAAAGGAAGGAGTTGATTATCGTCAGTCTGCTGAACGCTTCCATCTGACTTCATCCTGTAGCAGATGCCGTCAAGCATAAGCATCTCTCCATCCAGATTATTAAAAGTCCCAAGTCCAAAATCACCATATCTTTTTAATTCTCCCAAAGAATAATTGCCATCATATACGCCCGCCATGAGGGCATTTATTGTAGAAATTTGGGTAATCCTATTATTCTGGGCAAACGATAATGTAAAAAGGAAAATAAGCCCTATGAAACTTTCTTTTAACCTGAGCATTGTAAAACTATCCCTTATAATGTTGAAAACAGAAATGCACCGCACCATTATTTTTTTCAGTAAATAAAATAGGAAAAAATAAAATAACTTTCATTCATAATTCATTCGATGGAGGAGAACCAATTATAAAAAATGTTGTCCGGGATCTAATTAAACCTTAGACAGTTTCAGATGGTGTACAAAAGTTTTCCTTCCCGGTTGCTTAACCCGATAAAGAGTCGGGACAGTTTTCTTAATCATACTCATAATCATAATCTTACTCATTTTTCCCGAAGCGATTAAGATTAAGATTATGAGTAAGATTAAGAAGTGAATTTGTCGTACATACGTTTCAGAATCAAAACATTGCAAGTTAAGGAATTATCCGTATATCCGTGGAAGCAGAATCTGGCGGATGAGACTATCTCAATTTGATACATTATCTCAATTTGAGACTTGTCCGAATAAGAGAAACAGCAATAATAAAGGGGTTTATCAGTTGGCATAACGATTGTTCAATTATATCAGTTATTTGCAAAAATAAAAACAACCATAATGGAGGTCAGACAATGAAAAGATCAATTTACTATCTAGGAGCTTGTCCGAGAATAGCCAGATAAATTCCTTAAGAAATCAGTAAATA
>JBAXDX010000104.1:0-8984 GCA_037140715.1 Ignavibacteria bacterium | reverse complement strand
TTATCCAAATTTACTCTGCTTTTCTCTTTTTACCCACTATAAACAACATAGACCCTTAATTTCTTATCCGGTTCAATTAATTCTTAGTCTTAAATGCGATATATTTTTATCTGGCTATCCCTCCAATTCTGACTTTCGCCGCACCGTTCGGACCTTCGGCAATAACCGCAATACCTATCGGACGGGGAGTTGTAGAAGTATCTTTACTAACAAGAGTAAACGCAAACTGCGTCCAGCCCTTGCTTTGTGTGTCAGGCATCCTTACAGATACATCGCCTGTGGCTTTGATGTTATCTCCTTCTACCTGAACACTAATGCTTGTACCGGAAGAAAGCGGATTACCATTCTCATCCATAAGAGTATAATAAAAAGTCTGATTGCCAAGGTGGGGCAAATCGATTGTTGTTGGAGTAATAGATAAATAAGGCACCCCTGAGAAGAGAACAATACATTGCCCTTTGACTACATTATAATTTTCATCCGCAGTAGTAGTCGTAACAGTTGCAAAGCCTTTCCCCAATACAGGGTGAACAGGACGCGGTTCTGCGGACATAAGTCTTGCCGAACCAATCCCCATATCATTAGTAAGAGCGCTCCCCTCGATGTAACCGCCATCTGTTGTAAAATATAAAGCGGTCTTCTGCCTGACCGGGTTGCCGTATTTATCACCTGCATAAGCCGTTATTATATCGATAACACCATTGACATCATAGCCCGCAATGTTAAGCTTTTCCGGAGCAATGCTGAAATGCGTCTGATCCGGAAGCCCTCCGTGTATGGCAATGCTTACAGGCTTGGACTGAACTGTTCTGGCAGGCAGTTTTATTTGCGCCAGCAACTGCATAACTCCCGCCTTTGTCCCGCTTGAAATATTTAATGTAACTCTGCCAAGTGCATTAGTCTGGACAGTCGCAGGTGATACAAACTCTCCGCCCCCCGGCGAAACTTTTACATTAAACTCTACAAGAGCTGAATGCTGAATATCTACAGGAACTCCGCTTGAATCCTGCACTTCCCAGACAAGTGAACAAGCCTCTGTCGAACCGCTTTCCCTGACGCCTATACTTTGCGCCGTCTGTGAAACGAGATATATTGATGCAGGATTACCTGTCTGAACATTTACCGCGTTGCGCGCTTTAAGCTTGAAAAGCGGAATGCTGATAGTCCTGCCAATAGTCGCAAAGATAGTAGTCGTATCGGCATAATATCCTTCTTTTACGGCAATTATAGTAAGTTCCTTGTTTTTATCCAACGGGACGATAGAGGTATAGAGACCCTTTGCATCGGTTATAGTCTGTATTTCTTCATAGCCGGTTAAGATACGAATTACAGCCCCTGTAAGATTATTGCCTGACACATTATCTACCACCTGTCCGTTTACTGTGGCAAAGTTCTGCGCCTGAAGCTGAAAAGCGGGAACATCGACTACCGCGCCTCCGGTTACGTTCACTTGTGTAGTATCTGACTTATATCCACTCTTGGAAGCGGCGATTTTAATATCTTTTGTCTGGGCTACGGTTATTGTAATCCTGTAAACCCCAACACTATCAGCAAAATAATCTGTCTCTGTTGTTCCATCAATTATTTTTATACTTGCTTTAGCAAGCGGAGTATTCGTGGAATTATCAACCACCTGCCCTCTTAACACAACTGCACCACTACCGGTATTATCGGTATTCGTGGAGGCAGTATTATCAGTAGCAAGCTTGCACCCGTTGGAGAAAGTCGCGCTGAGTAAAATAAATAACAGGTAAGCGAAATACTTTTTCATTACTTTAATCCATTCTTATTTGTTAATAAAAACATCTCTTATCTTTCAGGAATAATTATGATTTACCCCTTGGCGCGTAACAACTATTGTTTATTTACCCGCCAAATTCTGTTTAACACCATAAAAGCTTATAACAAGGACAATTCACGAATGCAAGATAAATCTTACTTCTAAATTATTCCACACAATTTTACGTTTTCTTTTGATATACCGCAAACTTTATGCTTTAATACCGAAAAATAATCTTTTGTTCTTAATTGGCTATAAAACACCTTTAAGCGCTATTTCAGCATATTTCGAAAAATAAGGATAATTACTTCCGGTATTGTTTTGATTGTGCGAATTATTTGAAATATCGGGATCGGTAAAAGTTGCAGATATTATTTCCTGATTAAAATAGCTGATTTATTTCCGGACAATAATCACAAGGTCAGCGGAGCTGTTTGCCGAGAATTTCTCCAGCTTAAGACTACCGTAAACTTTTATATCGCGGAAGCCAGCGAATTTCATTAAGTCAACGAGGTCTTTGCGTGTATGAGGGAATAATGTTGTTGAATGGAGGATTCTGTCAGAAGGATTTTCCTTATTAAACTTTAGTATGTTAAAGTTTAACTGGTCGCCGGGTAAATCATAAAAGCGGACATAGACAGATGTATCGTGAGTTGTAATGTTTATAATTCGCTCCCCGCGCGACTGAAGCACCGTATAATTAAGTATCTGGATTACCGCGCGGCCTTTTGGTCTAAGAATATTATACATATTATGAACCGCCATGCTAAGTTTTGCTTTATCAAGATTAGCGAGCGTATTGCCAAGGGATAAGACAAGGTCAAATTTACTTGCAAAAGACACCGGAATTTTATCCAGGCTTTTCTTCCGGAAACTAATTTGAACACCTGCTTTTAGTGCATTATTCCGCGCCTGAGAAATCATGCCTTCGGACTGATCAAAAGCAGTTACCTTTAGACCATTTTGAGAAAGAGAGATACTGTCAAGCCCGCTACCACAACCGAAATCAGCAACGTTTTTCATACCTTCTTCGATGAATTTATTTATAACTGCTTCTCTTCTCTTTAGAGCTTCGGTGAAACCTGTCATCCCGTCATAAAATAGAGAAACTTCATCAAAAAAACTTTCATTTTTCTTTAATTTCATTCTGTCTTACTGCAAATATTCTCTTATCGATTTCGATTAATTTTTCATACGATACAACAAGTTCTATTTTGGGGAAGAGTGCTCTCTCTTCTTTCCTGATATGGGCTTCAAGAAAGTAGCCGAGCTTATCCATATCTTCTTCCGGGTTGGCGTTGGTTCTGAGTATTATCATCATCTCATTTAGTATTTTATGTTCTTCTATGAGTCGTTCAAATAACATATCGATAGTACTGTCTATGCCTTTAACAAGCGGATAAAGCAGTTCTTCTTCGTATTTAAAATGACGAATGAGGTCCGTATGATAATAGGGAATTGTACACTTTACTTTCTCAATAAGCCCTTCCGGCATATCGTTATATGGCGGAGCATTTTTCTTTAATATCTGCGAAAGCAAAATCCCATGGAAATGGTCGTGTGAGAGCGAAATAAGCATCTTATCTTTTCGCATTATAATCTTTCTGCCTGTGTCTAATATTTTACCGATAATAATCAATTGCTTAAAATATCATCGACAGAAAAACCAATTATTTCAATTGATATTTTTCCTGCATCCAATGCTTCCCACAATTACCACTCTGCCATTCGCAGACATTTTAATATCCGATTAATTATTAAACCATCAAAGAATCGCTTCGCCAATTTTTTATTCAAAGTTCTCTCCCTCATCAGACCATTCCACATTTGCGGAACATGTCATAAAGTTTTCAACGAAAGACTGTAAATAATTTTGTATAAATGAAAAGATAGAACTTAGAGGTATTTAGTGTCTGCTGAAAAAGTATTATTTCATTTATATGGCGGATGATGCTGCCATTTGTTCATCCCCGGGATATTTTCGGATAAGCCAAAAAACAAAGAGTCTGAGATCCTTCAAAACTCTTATCAGATTTACACCCGTGAAGACTGCCATGATCCGGCTTATGCCGGTCTGCTACTCTAACCGGGCAGATGTCTGATTCAGACCGTAAAAGTTCCTGCTCTGACCGGACTTCCCCTCAGTATCACTTCGCATCTTCTGATATTTCTTTAACTGTTTCATGCCTGTATATCGTATCATCAGGTGCCTGGTTATTTGTCCGGATTTACTTTTTTTTGAGCACTTCTTCTGTCTTTTTCAGCAGACTCTAATTAATCTGCAAGGATAAATCACATAGTTGTCAACTTAAACAAAATCGCGTTGGGTGCATGGAGTAAAATATTATATCATGCATTCATACACTCATGAATTCATGCAAAATTGCTACTTATCTTACGCCAGTTTCGGTTTCGCTTGCACGAAGTTCTTTTATTTTTTCGTCCAGCGCGCGCGTTTTTTCCTTTAGCTCGGCAAGTTTGCCATCGATGCTTTTTTCGTATTGGGCTACATCCCAGTAACCTCTCTCCTCGAAATAGCTCTTAAAAAGCCAGTTATGCTTCAGAGCTTCCATATTTTCTGAAAAACGTGTAACGCCAATCCTGACCTCGTTGGTCGCAACTGTAAGATTATTTAACATCGAGCGGACTGAATCGGTATATATTCCCTTATCTGTAACAAGCGCACCCAGTATCCCTTTTCCCATTTTCACATCGGTGATAAGTCCGCCTACGTTTACTACGACAGTATCCAGATTCGCCATAACCACTTGGAAATTGCCTGTTGTGTTGCGCACGATGTCTGATATTTCGTTTAATTTACCGGTTATTGAAGTCAGACTTTTATCAGCCGACCGGGTAATATGAGTGGCGGCATCGTAGAGTTCATTATCGTTAATAATTTTGCCTATAGTGCCTTCGCCGCTGTTGATTTTATCCATAATCTCCGAAAAGTCTTTCGTTATGCTTTTTAAGTAACTAATGGTTCCCTGTCCTTCAGCGATAATCTGTGCCATATTAACAGGAGCAACCGATCTGACGTAGCCGTTGTCGCGAATAACGTTGTAAGCCGTTGAACCAACCGAAAGCACAATTATTTTATTACCTACAAGTCCCTCTGTCTCGATTGACGCCCTGGTATCCTGTCTGATAAAATTCATAACATCCATTCCGATTCTCATCGTAACGATTACATTGCCGGTCGTGTCGTTAGCAAGCTCAATGTCCTTTATACTGCCGATATTAATGCCACTGAGTCTGACCATAGCTCCGTTACGAAGACCCTCGACGGTTGTAAAGCGGCTTTTAATGGTATATGCAGGACTAAAGAGCGATTCTTTGCCTGCAATTAAAAAAACAGCTAATATCATGAGTGCTGTTCCGAAGATTACAAACGCTCCGAGACGCACTTTACCTAAATTTTTCATTAAAATTCTCCTCTTCCTTTCGCTTTACGCCTTAATAAAATCGCGGCTAAAGAAATTTCGTAAAAATGGGTCCTTTGAACTTGTTAACTCCTCAATTGTGCCCTGATATTGTATTATTGCATCTTTAAGAAAAATCGCACGGTCGGCAATTATGCTGGCGCAAATAAGATCATGGGTAACAACGATAGAGGTCATATTAAGTTTTTTCTGAAGGTCAATAATAAGCTCGCTTATTTCCTTTGTTGTAAGCGGATCAAGTCCGGTTGTAGGCTCGTCATAAAGCATAAGCTTAGGTTCGGTAATTATGGTTCTTGCCAAAGCAATCCTCTTGCGCATACCGCCGGAAAGTTCGGACGGAGTCTTGTCAATCGCCTCGACAAGATCAACCAGTTCAAGCGCGCTTATGACTTTTTTGTTTACTTCCTCATTAGAAAACTTAAAATTCCGTATCAGCGGAAATGCAAGATTTTCCCTTACAGTCATAGAATCATAAAGAGCCCCGCTCTGGAAAAGAAATCCGATTTCCTTTCTTACTGCGTTTAATTGCTTATCAGACATATTAAGCGTGTTGCTTCCCTCGATAAATATTTGTCCGCTTTCAGGTTTTAATAAACCGATTATGCACTTTAAAAGCACACTCTTACCCGTGCCACTCCGCCCGAACACTACGAGGTTCTCCCCCTTGCATACCTGCAACGATATATCGTCCAAAATCTTTGACCCGGCAAAAGATTTGTGCAAATTTTTTATATCTACAATTATGTCGGCCATAACCACAAAGTTAGTTTTACTAAAAGCGAGTCAAATATTAGAATTAAGAGAGATGCGAGAACAACTGAAGTGGTGGAGGCTTTGCCAACGCCTTCAGTACCGTTGCCTGCATTGTAACCTTTATAAGCTCCGACAATGCCCACGATAAAACCGAAAACAAACGTCTTCAACAGACTTGGCAGAAAGTCCCCCATCTTTATAGCAATCAGCACCGCACCTGTGTAATAGCTGAAATTCATCTTCTGAGAAATAATAAGTCCGATATACCCGCCTATGACCGCAATAAACATGACATAAAGTGATAAAAGTGGCAATATCAGCGTGGTTGCAATAACCCTTGTTACTACAAGAAACTTAAAAGGGTTAATAGCCGATACTTCCATAGCGTCAATCTGCTCGGTAACTCTCATCGAGCCAAGTTCGGCACCAATGCCGGAACTTACCCGCCCCGCAAATATCAAAGCCGTTAACACAGGACCCAGTTCCCTTACGACCGAGAGCGATACCATGCTGGGCAAAAATGATTCCGCTCCGAAGCGCACCATTATTGGCTGGCTTTGCATGGCAAGCACAAGTCCGATGATAAATCCTGTAATTGAGACAATAGGGAGAGTCTTTACACCAAGCTCGTCCATGTGCTTTCTAATTTCGGCAAAGTCGTAAGGGGGCAGGAGGCATTTTCTCAGGAATTCAATGGTGAAAAGCGTAAGCCCGCCTATCGTGCTGAAATATTCGTTCAGAATGCCTATGGCTGAAGTTTTATTCTCTGTGCTTATTTTCATCAAACCGTTTGTTTATTTTTGTCCCAAAATTAACATTTTTCCGCATAGGAAAGTTAAAATAAAAGGAATTTTTCGCAAAATATGTCAGAATGCATTGGGATAATACCTGATTTCCGGCTCAATTCCCTCTTTTTGTTGAATAGCCACTACGTCAAAGCGGCAGCCGGCACCGTAAATGCCTTTATCAAACAGATAAGCCTGAGCAAGTTTTCTAACCTGGCTCATCTTGTTTTTGGTTATAGCTTCTTCGGGAGAGCCATAGTTCATACTTTTTCTGAATTTCACCTCAACAAATACAAGCGTTTCCTTCTCCCTGGCGACAATATCAATTTCGCCTCTTTTGTGGAAATGATAATTCCGCTCAAGTATCTCCAGACCTTTGTCAATCAGGAACTGGCAGGCGAGGTCTTCCCCCTCATGCCCGGCTTTAGCAGCGCTCTGGTTCATTTTGCTTCGTCATAATATGTTTGATGAATGATTTCCTATGGTGTGGACAGTATCCATACTTTATAATTGCAGAAATATGTTCTTTTGTTCCGTAACCTTTGTTCTTATGCCATAAGTATTGAGGATATTCCCCGGCTAACTGCAGCATCAGCCTGTCCCTTGTTACTTTTGCAAGAATTGAAGCCGCCGCAATTGCGAATGACTTTCCATCTCCCTTTATAATTGTTTTATTCTGAATCACAGAAGGAAATGCTTTATTCCCGTCAATGAGCACTAAATCCGGCTTAATTGTAAGTCCGTCAAGGGACTGCCTCATTGCAAGTAGCGTAGCCTGCAGAATGTTAATCCTGTCAATTTCTTCATGTCCGACTATGCCGACCGACCAGGCAACAGCTTTTTGTTTTATTATATCAAATAATTTATCCCTTTGCGCAGCTGAAAGTTTTTTCGAATCATTCACGCCTTCAATACTGACTTCAGGGCTAAAAACAACAGTAGCGGCTACAACTGGTCCGGCAAGCGGACCCCTGCCCGCTTCATCGATTCCCGCTATGCATTTTACGCTGTCAGACAGAAAGGCGTTATCAAAGTTCTTCATTATTTCATTGTCCCGATATAAATTGCCAAAAGTCCCAGTATCATATTTAATTTAAGCAGGCGACTTAACCGCCCAAGATTCTTCCTGTCTGAATTAAGCCAAAGAGACTTTAAAAAATATACGAATAATACATTTACGCTAATCATTATAGTTATAAAATATTCAATTCTGTAAAGGTGCAAAATAAAAGGAATAAATGTAACAAGCAGGAGAATAACCGTTGTGGATCTGACAATTACAAGAGAAACATCAACTCCGTATCTGCCAGGTAAAGTAAAAACCCTGTTCTTCTTGTCTCCTTCCATATCCTCAATATCCTTAATAACCTCGCGTATAAAATTCACAAGAAAAGCGAATAAAGCCGGCATAATGGCATTTTGCAAATGCCCGACAACGGCTCCGCCAAAAATAAACGTAAGTGCAGTCAAAAATGAAACAACAATATTGCCTGTAAGCGGAACGCTTTTTAGATAATATGAGTATATAAACAATCCGGCAACTGAAACAATAACTATAATCAGACCTGCTGAATTAAGAAACGATGCAGAAACAACAGCCACAACGTTAAGCACAATATATAAAACAACGGCTTCATGTTTTTTTAGTCTGCCCGCCGGAAGCATTCTTGCAGGACGATTAACCTGGTCAATTTTTACATCCAGAATATCATTAATGACATTCCCTGCGGCAACAACAAAAGCTCCTGCCGGCAAAGCGAAGAGCACCTTGTTTACGATTATATTTCCATCCGAACAAATCAGGCAGGCAACGAAAATCGAAAGAAAGCTTATTATTACGTTAATCGGGCGGATTATCAGTAATATCGCAATGATTTTTTTAAACAATTCTCAGACCTTATTAATTACTCAGACAAAAATAAGAAATAATCAAAAAAGAATTACCAATAAATATACCTGGGATGTACGACAAATTCTCATGTTAAATCGATAGTCCCCAATAACAATCCGGGGAAAGACAGCAGGAATGGAGATATAGTCTTTATTTTTCTTAATCATACTCGCTTCAGGAAAAATGAGCATGGTTAAGAAGAAAATTTGTCGTACACCCGGTACAGACCTGCCAAAGATTTTACCGGAGAATCGTTTACACAAAAATATTCACACTTTCCCAATACTATCAGGTTAACACCATATTGCGCCCCTGCCTGGTTTATTCTTAAC